>CALMWM010000255.1 GCA_937873435.1 uncultured Gallionellaceae bacterium | reverse complement strand
GAATCAGGGTGGCGAGTGGCGCGATCATTGCCTTTACTGATGCCGATTGCATCCCGGATTCGGATTGGATTGCCACCGGGGTGAGCGCGCTTGATGAGTGTGGGGGGGCATGTGTCGTCGGTGGCGACGTCATCGTCCAAATGCCGACTGCACCAACCGCAGTCGAGTTGTACCAGTCAATTACCGGGTTCGAGCAACAAGACAATATAGAAAGACTCGGTTTTTCAGTGACGGCGAATCTGTTTGTGCACAGGTCCCAGTTTGCCAGAGTGGGTGATTTCGACGAGTCGTTGCTCTCGGGTGGCGACCTGGACTGGTCGAAAAAGGCAACTGTCGCAGGCTGTCAGCTTAGATACGCCCCTGCCGCGATTGTCAGGACCCAGCCGCGAAAAACCCTTCCCGTTGCGATCAGGCAGGCCCGTCGGGTCGCGGGTGGCAGATTGGGCTTGAAGGGCAAGGGATGGGTAGGCGCAGCGCAGTTCCGTCCAGCGCCCAAGAGAACGGCGCTACAGGCCTTGCTCTGGATAATCCGCCATCCTGAACTGAGTGTCATTGACCGCATGCGGGTGTTGTTCGTGGCAGTCGTCCTGAAGTTGGCGCATGTTGCCGAAACGCTGCGTTTGCGATTAGGTGGGCGGGCAGAGCGGAGATGACACCAGTGGCTACCCAGCATCGCGACAAGACTGTCGATATCATCATCCCTGCATTCGGCGCAGGTAAAGGGTTGGGGCACAGCATTGACGCTGCTCTTGCCCAGATTTTGCCGCCCGCCTGGGTGATGCAGCTTGTGGTTGTTGATGACGGATCGCCTGAGGACATCACGCCATCTCTAAGAGCGCGCTACGGCGAGGCAATCCATATCGTTCGGCACGAACATAACCGAGGCAGGAGCGCGGCGCGCAACACCGGTTTTTTGTTCGGTTATGGCGTCTACGTGGTGTTCCTAGACGCAGACTGCGTCTGGACCGATGACCGCGCCCTCGGTCGCCATATCGCGGCACTGAGTGCTGGCGCAGATGTCAGCGTGGGTCTGGTAGGTGCGGCATCAACAGGGTTTTGGGGCGAATATCAGCAGGCTGTATTTTTGAGGCGCATCGAGGCCTTTCAGAATGGGGATCTGGCGGCGCTGACCAGTGCCAATTGCGCCGTGCGCCGGACCGTAGCTGGGTTGGTTGGTGGGTTTGACGAGCGCTTTCGGCATTATGGTTTTGAAGACCGGGATTTCTTTCTACGGCTGCAGGTTTCGGGAGCGCGGTTTTTCCTCATAGAGGACTGCCTGGTCCTGCATCAGGACATAATGAGTCTTGCGAAAGTGTCCATCAAAATGTATCAGGCTGGCCGTTATTCAGCCTCGATATTTAGGCTGGCACATCCGGATTATTATTCTGGAACTGTGTATTGGAAGCTGGATGCCCGGGCACATGGCTTTATGCTCCGTACGTTGGCCGTAGCTTCTCGCCCTGTGCTGCCGTGGATCGTTACCTTGGGTGATGTGGTAATTGCAGGAAGGGGGTTGCCGATGGTGTTTAAACGAGCTTGGGTCAAGATCGCCTCTGGTTTGTCCTACCTGCAAGGAACCTGTGACGCGCTCAAGGCCGGCTGATAGCGTCGTAGCGTGCCCGATAGGCGGTTCCTACGGCCACCCAGTTGAATCGGATGCGTGCCTTGGCGATCACGTGCTCGCTCACGGTCAAGCCATCCAATCCTTCCGCTAGTTCGACCATCGCCGCCGCGAGTGCTTCGATATTTCCTTCGGGTACGGCGCGAACGCCGCCGCCCAGGGATTTGATTTCATCCAGTGCGTCGAAATCATAGGCAAGAACGGGTGTGCCCAGGCAGATCGACTCAACTGCCACCAGTCCAAGCCCCTCATGATCCCCGCTCTCGGCCCGGCGCGATGGCATGAGCAGTAGCTCACTCCTGCCGATCAGCGCGTTCACTTGCTCATGGTCCAGCCAGCCCACGAATTTGATATGCTCCTCAATCCCTCGTTTGTGTATGAGGGATCGGACTTCTTCGCGCAACGGCCCATCTCCCGCCAAGGTCAGGCCTGGCATCCGCCCGTCGAGCTGGGAGTGCGCCATGGTATAGGCCAGAACAAGGTCGATCAGGCCTTTTTTCTCGACGAAACGGCCGACGAAGCAAAACCCCTCGCGTTCGGCGCATACTTGTGCTTCTGGAATGGCGATCCCCATCGGCGCCACTTCCACCGTCCCCTTGCCAATTTGATCTGTCACCTCGCCCAGTCGCTGGGCCAGCGCCTTTGAAACCGCGGTAACTGCATCCGCCCGACGCATGACGAAACGTTTGGCCATGCGTCCGATGGGGCCGTTTAGCGAATGTACGTCTACGCCATGGGCGGTAACCAACAACTTTGGTCGGTTGCGTCTCGGGATCAAGGACAGCGCCAGCGCAGCGCAAAACCCCTGAGGCAGCAGCCAGTGCGCATGCACTACCTGGAATCGTCCGCTCAGGCACAAGCGGTATATATTCCTGCACAACGATACTAGGAACAATGGCAGTACCAGCCATAGCCACGGCTTGCCCTTCAGGTTGGCCAACATCCCGCTGCCGTAGGCGAGCTTCTCCCACCGACTGAAAGGGGCGTACCTGAAACGAAGGATGTGTGCGTCGCCGATTTTTTCGTCACGCGGAGCATTGGGATCGGCAGGAGCCAGAACGGTGACCTCGGTGTCCGGCAGGTGTTGCGCCAAGTCCAAGATGAATGTCGGTTGGTTGTCGCCTGGGTACCTGGGAAAGGTAGATGTTATGACTAGGGCACGCATCACTGGCGATCCGAATCCTTGTAGAAGAGCTGCGTGATCTGCTCGGAAACGATGCCGATCAGAAAAGTCAGGATGGACGACGTGAACATCAACGCGCTCATATTGGTAAAACGGCCTTGAGTAATAAAAGTGTAGGAGTAATGGCCAAGCCCCATTAGGAAGAAGGCTAGGCTGATCGGCAGAAATAACCGGAATGGCGAATACAGCGTCCCAATACGAATGATGATAAGCAGAAATCGCATGCCGTCACGTAGCAATCGTATATGGCTTTTGCCTCGGCGTTTCTGGGCTTGAATTGGTATATAGGCGACGGGAAATCCTGCTCGGAAGAAGCTCATGGTGATGGTGGTCGGATAAGAAAAGCCATTTGGAAGTAAGGGGATAAAACGACGGAATTTGTCGGTGCGTGCCGCACGAAAACCGGAGGTGAGATCTTCAATCCGGTGGCTTACCATCCAACTCGCCAGTCTGTTGAAAGCGTTGTTGACCAGGGCACGATGATGGCTGGCATGGCTGTCGTAGGTACGGGCGCCGACGACCATGTCGTAGCCTTGATCCAGTTTTTCAAGCAAGCG
>CALMWM010000254.1 GCA_937873435.1 uncultured Gallionellaceae bacterium | reverse complement strand
ATCAAGGCGATTGCCGCGCTGACCGAATCCGGCTCCACCGCCTTGTGGATGTCGCGGGTGGATTCGGACGTGCCGATTTTCGCGCTCACCCCGGTAGTCGAGACGCGCCGCCGTCTGACGCTGTACCGTGGCGTTTACCCGATCAACTTCCAGTCCACCAATAATGATCGCGATACCATCCTGATCGAGGCGGAAAGGGAATTGCTGCGGCGCGGCGCGGTGAAGGCGGGCGATTTGATGGTGTTCACCATCGGCGAACCCATCGGCAAATCGGGCGGCACCAATACCATGAAAATCATCAAGGTCGGCGAACATGGCGAACATACAGTCGCCAAAGGTCAATAACCACAATATTTTTTAGGAGAAAATAACATGCCATTAGTATCTATGCGTCAATTGCTGGATCACGCCGCCGAACACAGCTACGGTTTGCCGGCGTTCAACGTCAACAACCTGGAGCAAGTGCAGGCGATCATGGAAGCCGCCGCCGAGTGCAATTCCCCGGTGATCATGCAAGGTTCCGCCGGTGCCCGCAAATACGCCGGCGAGGCCTACCTGCGCCACCTGATCCTGGCCGCGATCGAAGCGCACCCGGAAATCCCGGTGGTGATGCACCAGGATCACGGCGCCAGCCCGGCGGTTTGCATCCAGTCGCTGCGGTCGGGGTTCTCCTCGGTGATGATGGACGGCTCCCTGCTGGCCGACGGCAAGACTCCGTCCAGCTTCGAGTACAACGTCGACGTTACCCGCAAGGTAGCGGAAATCTCCCACGCCGTCGGCGTCTCGGTTGAAGGCGAGCTGGGCTGCCTGGGTTCACTGGAATCCGGCCACGGCGAGAAGGAAGACGGCCACGGCGCGGAAGGCGTGTTGTCGCACGACCAGTTGCTGACCGACCCCAACGAAGCCGCCGAATTCGTCAAGGCTACCCAGGTGGACGCGCTGGCTATCGCCATCGGCACTTCGCACGGCGCTTACAAGTTCACCTCCAAGCCCACCGGCAAAATCCTGCGCATCGACCGCGTCAAGGAAATCCATGAGCGCATCCCTAGCGTTCACCTGGTGATGCACGGTTCCAGCTCGGTGCCGCAGGACTGGCTGAAGATCATCAACGAATACGGCGGCGACATGGGCCAGACCTACGGCGTGCCGGTCGAAGAAATCGTCGAAGGCATCAAGCACGGCGTGCGCAAGGTGAACATCGACACCGATCTGCGCATGGCCTCCACCGGCGCGATCCGCAAGCACCTCGCGGAAAACCGCAAGAACTTCGACCCGCGCAAGTTCTACGCCGTCGCACGCGACGCGATGAAAGACATCTGCAAGGCACGCTTTGAAGCTTTCGGTTCCGCCGGTCAAGCGTCCAAGATCCAGCCCATTTCCCTGGACGACATGGCGATCCGTTACGCCAAGGGTCAACTGAACGCGATCATCAAGTAAGCAGCAAGCAACATCCTGAAAAGCGGCCGGCAGGCCGCTTTTTTTTCGGCTGCGCGGAACTGCTATACTGCGCCGGCTAACCTTGTCATTGGAAATTTTATGCGTACCCTGATTTGCGGCTCTCTCGCT
>CALMWM010000253.1 GCA_937873435.1 uncultured Gallionellaceae bacterium | reverse complement strand
CCGGCACGTTGGGCTTCAGGTAGCGCTGGCCGAAACCGGGAGAGCGCGTGATGCGCCCGTCGGCGCGCGGGTCGTCGTGGTATTTTCCGGACAAGCAGCCGAAGGCCAGCGGGCTGTAGGCGAGCAGCCCGACCCCGCTGTGGCGACAAACTTCCGCGAGGCCGCTCTCGAACATGCGGTTCATCAGGTGATAGGCGTTCTGGATAGAGACGATTTTCGCCAGCCCGAGCTTTTCCGCGGCCTGCACGAATTGGCACACGCCCCATGGGGTCTCGTTGCTCAGCCCGATATGGCGCACCTTGCCGGCCTTGACCAGGCTGGCGAGGGCTTCCAATTGTTCCTCGATCGGTGCAGCCTCGCGCTCGCTGGCGCGCTCGTAGCTGACGCCGCCGAACATCGGCACGTAGCGGTCCGGCCAATGAATCTGGTAGAGGTCGACATAATCGGTGTGCAGCCGCGTCAGGCTGTCCGCCAGCGCTTCCTCCAAGTGCCGGCGCTGGATGCGCGGGCCGCCGCGTATCCACGCAAAACCCCGTCCCGGCCCGGCGATCTTGGTGGCGACGATCAACTGGTCGCGCTGCTGATGTTTGAGCCATGAGCCGACATAGGCTTCGGTGTAGCCCTGGGTCTCGGCACTCGGCGGCACCGGGTACATCTCGGCGGTGTCGATGAAATTCACGCCTTGGGCAACGGCGTAGTCGAGTTGCCGATGCGCTTCGGCCTCGCTGTTCTGTTCGCCGAAGGTCATGGTGCCGAGGCACAGTGCCGACACCTGGAGATCGCTGCTGCCTAATTGGCGGTATTCCATGTTCTGTCTCCGTACTTTGAGGCGTTCATTCTACCCGCTCGAACGCCGTTGCGACTGCGCCGCCCGGCAGTGGCATAATAACGATCGCCCCGGCTGGGTTTTTATCAACTTTGGAGAGCTATCCCATGAAACTACGTTTCTTCGTCCTTTTCTTCGGCCTGTGCCTGTCCCTCGGCGCGCACGCCGCCAATCCGCACGTCGAGATGAAGACCAACCTCGGCAGCTTCACGCTGGAACTGTACCCGGAGAAGGCACCGAAAACCGTCGAGAACTTCCTCAAATACGTCAAGAGCGGCTTTTACAAGGGCACGGTATTCCACCGGGTGATCGACAATTTCATGATCCAGGGCGGCGGCTTCGACGCCACCCTGCACGAAAAAGAAACCTTCGGCCCGATCCAGAACGAGGCTAATAACGGGCTGAAAAACGACATCTACACCATCGCGATGGCGCGCACCATGAACCCCAATTCCGCCACCGCGCAGTTCTTCGTCAACGTCAAGGACAACGACTTCCTCAACCATAGCGCGCCGACCCCGCGCGGCTGGGGCTATGCGGTATTCGGCAAGGTGGTGAAAGGCCAGGAAACCGTGCTGAAAATCGCCAAGGTGAGAACCGCCCCGCGCGACCCGCTGCCCTCCGACGTGCCGCTGGAAAACGTGGTGATCGAGGACGTGAAACTGATCCAGTAGAGATACCAGGCGAGCTTGCTTAATTTGCCGGGGAGCAAATCATGAGTAAAAAACAGGGTTGCATCGGGATGCCTGAATGGCGGCCCGCGATCGGGAAGCTTCTGCGCAAACTTCACCTGCGTAGCGCTGTGCTGTGTTTGGGAGCGCTGGCGTGCATGGCGCTCAGCTTCGTAGCCACCGCGCAAACCTATACCTTCGCTGTCGTACCGCAATTCGAGCAGCGCAAGCTGTTCGCGATCTGGAAGCCGATAGTCGACGAGCTGCAGAAGCGCACCGGCATTTCTCTCGAACTGGTCGCGACGCTCACGATCAAGGAATTCGAGCGGGAACTGGAGAAAGGCACCTTTGATTTCGTCTATACCAACCCCTACCACATTCTCAAGGTGAGCACCTCCCAGGGATACATTCCGCTGGTGCGTGATGCTGCGCCGTTGCGCGGGATACTGGTGGTGCGCAAGGACAGTCCGATTCGGAGTCCGGCGGAACTCGACGGGAAAACGGTGGCCTACCCTTCTCCCAACGCGATCGGCGCCAGTCTGCTGATGCGTGCCGACCTGGCCCGGCTCTACCATGCGATCACGCTGCCGCTGTACGTCAAGACGCACAGCTCGGTGTACCTGCATGTCGCCAACGGGCTGGCCGAAGCCGGCGGAGGGGTGGAAAAAACCTTGCATGAACAGGATGGGGCGGTACGCGACTCCCTCAGGGTGCTGTATACGACGCGCGACATGCCCTCGCATCCGATCGCGGCGCATCCCCGCACGCCCAAGGCAGTGCAGGAAACCTTGCGTCGTGCCTTGCAGGAAATGGGGTCATCGGCAGAAGGGAAAGCGCTGTTGGCCAAGGTGCCGATGCAACAAGTGGTTTCCGCATCCATCGAGGATTACACCGCGATGCGCGGCTGGGGACTGGAATCCCTGTGGGTGGAAGAGTAACCGATGTCGCTCCGGGCAAAGCTTCTACTGCCTTTGCTGCTCATCGGGGTGTTGATGGGGGCATTTCTATTCGGCAAATGGATACCCGATTCCCTGACCAACGATGAGGCCGACCACCTGAAAATGGCTGGCCAGCACCTGGACAGCGTGGCGGAAGGGCTGATCCCGCTGCTGCTGGGAAACCAGCTGGACATCGTCCACGAAAACCTTACCGCGCTGAAGAAAAAGAACCCGGCGTGGACAGACATCCGGCTGACCAACGGCACGGACAAACAGCTTTACCCTCTCGCCAGCGCCCAACCGCCCAAGGACTCGCCCAACCCGGACATGCGCACGCTGCACAAGCCCATCGCTTACCTGAACATGAACCTGGGCACCCTCAGCGTGCAGATAAACCTGGCGCCGGCACTGGAAAATGCCCGGCGGGAGAACCGGGCTTTGGCGCTGATCATTTTCTGCATGTTGGCGATCGTCATGGCTGTCACCGTGTTCCTGCTGGAATTCGCGGTCAGAAGGCCGGTGCACCTGTTGGCGGATGCCTCCAAACGGCTTGCTCGCCAGGATTTCGACACCGTCTTGCCGAAGATCGGCCGCGATGAAGTGGGCGCTCTGGTCGGCAGCTTTGCCGCGATGCGCGACAGCCTGCGGGACTACCACGCGGACTTGCTGCACGAAATCACCGAACGCCGGGAGGCGGAGGAAGCGCTCAGAAAACTCAACGCGACACTCGAACAGCGGGTCGCCGAGGAACTCGCCAGGAACCGCGAGAAGGACCACCTGCTGATCCAGCAATCGCGGCTCGCGGCGATGGGCGAGATGGTGCACAACATCGCCCATCAATGGCGGCAGCCCCTGAATTCCCTGGGGCTGATCGTCAGCAACATGCAGGACGATTTCCGCTTCAACACCATGACGCCCGAATCCATGGCGCAGGATGTCGAACGAGTACGCCGCTTGCTCGAAAAAATGTCCACGACCATCGACGATTTCCGCGATTTCTTTCGTCCCGACCGGGAAGAAACGCAATTCGACGTGGCCGAAGCCGCGAAACAAGCGATATTCGTTATCGAGGCCACCCTCAAGAACAACCACATCGACTTGGCCGTGGACACGCCTTCGGGTTTGACCGTGACGGGGTTTCACGGCCAGTATGCGCAAGCCGTGCTGAATCTGCTGGCCAACGCAAAAGAAGCCATCATCGGAAAAAAAATCGACAATGGCCAAATCCGCATCCAGCTCGCAGAGCAGGACGGGAACGCCGTCTTGACCGTCGACGACAACGGCGGCGGCATCCCGGAAGCCGTCTTGCCGAGGCTTTTCGAGCCCTATTTCAGCACCAAGGAGCAAGGCAGCGGGGTAGGGCTGTACATGGTTAAAATGATCATCGAACGGAACATGCACGGCCATGTCGCCGTCGCCAATATCGAAAACGGTGCCAGATTTACCCTGCTTGTCCCGCTATTCAAAGAAAATTAGCTGCTAGAATTAATGCATGAACCCCCCAGATCAACCCCTTTCCACTATCGATCCTGTTTT
>CALMWM010000252.1 GCA_937873435.1 uncultured Gallionellaceae bacterium | reverse complement strand
CCTTCGCCATCATGTTCGGCTTGAAGAAATTCGCCCCCAAGCTACCGGGCGTGCTGATCGCTGTCGCACTCACTACCATGGTGAGTTGGGCTATCGGCTTCGAGCACAACAGTAAGGGCAAGATTGACGAGATCGTGGATTCCGAGGTAAAAACCCTGGCCAACGAGTTTTCCAAAACCGAGACCAAGATTGACGAGCTGAACGGCAAGCTCAGCGCCAAATCGGGGGAGCTCAAGCAACACCAGAAAAGCCATGAAGGCAGCTCGCAACGTACCGCCGCGCTGAACTACGAAATCGAATTGCTCAAGCTCGAACTCAAGGATGCGGAAGGCGAAAATCGCAAGCTTGCCCGCTCGCTGCGCAAATTCATATTCGAACAGGTTGCTACAGTCGAGGGTCAACCGGCCAGACTTTATCTGGTGGGGCAGGTTCCTGCCGGCGAAAAAACCGACGGCTATCGCTGGCGTATCAAGAAGGTCGGCAAGGGCGAACTTAATCTGGTCGGTGGCGGCGAAGTGGTGGGTTCCATCCCGGCAGGATTGCCGCAATTCGACCTGCCCAAATTCAGTTGGGATATGATGGTGACCTTGTTTTCAGGCGCGCTGGTGATTTCCCTGGTGGGCTTCATGGAAGCCATTTCCATCGCCAAGGCAATGGCGGCCAAGACCAAGGATCGCATCGACCCGAATCAGGAATTGATCGGCCAGGGCATTGCCAACATCGTCGGCAGTTTTAGCCAGGCCTTTCCGGCCAGCGGCTCTTTTTCGCGTTCGGCGGTTAATTTGAATGCGGGCGCCCGCACCGGGATGTCTTCGGTATTCACCGGGCTGATCGTGCTGACCACCTTGTTGTTCCTTACTCCGCTGCTATACCACCTGCCCCAGGCGGTGCTGGCTGCGGTGATCATGATGGCGGTGATCGGCCTGGTCAACTTCAAGGCGATCAAACATGCCTGGCACACTCACAAGCATGACGGCATCGCTTCGGTGGTGACGTTTGTTGCCACTCTTGCGTTCGCGCCGCACCTGGATAACGGCATCATGGTCGGCGCCGGTCTGGCCATCATTCTTTATCTCTATCGCACCATGTCGCCTCGCGTCGCCATCCTCGGGCGTTACCACGACGGCACTCTGCGCGATGCCAAAGTGAACAACCTGCCGGTCAGCGAGTACATCATCGCCATTCGTTACGACGGTTCGCTGTATTTCGCCAATGTGCCGTATTTCGAAGACACCATCCTGGAAGCCGTTTCCAACAGCCCTTGCGCCAAGCACCTGCTGATCGTCTCGGATGGTATCAACCAGTTGGATGCCTCGGGCGAGGAAGTGATTCATCATGTCGTGGAACGCC
The DNA here is from genome assembly GCA_937873435.1 of uncultured Gallionellaceae bacterium. Classification (GTDB taxonomy): domain Bacteria; phylum Pseudomonadota; class Gammaproteobacteria; order Burkholderiales; family Sulfuricellaceae; genus JAGXQV01. The sequence continues at coordinate 9,493 of CALMWM010000252.1, read as the reverse complement.
TGCGTTCCAACGGAATCCGGGTGGTTTTCAGCGGCTTGAAAAAGCAGGTGATCGACGTCATGCACCATTCCGGTCTGTTCGATTATGTCGGTCAGGAAAATATTTTCGCCGACGAGGACAAGGCGCTCGATTCCATCTATGCCGAAGTGCTTGCAGCCGACCCGAATGCTCAGTGCCGGTTGATGAAGGGCGGGCATATCGGCGGCTCGGACGGCGTTAAAACCTGGCTGTAATGGGCGGTTCGTGCAAAAGCGCGCGTCTACCGCAACTCGTACTCTGCGAAATCACGCTTCCCGGCGGGGGTATGCCGGAAAGCGTGTAGTTGGCTGATTGCTGCGACGTTAGCATTGATCCTTTTGCGGAGAATACTCTGACAGCAGAACGGTCGTTGAGCTGTCAGTGGTTTCTTGCTTGGCTACGCCCGGCCCGTATTCTTCGATCAACTCCCGCTTGTACGCCTTGAAAAAGTCATCGAATCGCATGGTGCCATACACGCCAGTAGCGTAAAGCTCATCGGTGGCCGGGTCGTACTCAAGGCGGATGGAGGTTAATGGCTGGGTGGCTTTTTTGTTGGTGGCGATCATCTTGCCGCCCTGGGTGGGGTCGTAGACGCGGTCGTGTTCGCAGCAGACCAGTACGCCGCTTTTGCCGGCAATCTCACTTTTTTCCGACGCGTAGTAGCTGATCGGCGTATGGTCTTTCGTCGGATAGGAAAGCTGATGGGAGCAGATGGCGGTGAGTGCCACTACTGTCCCGTTCGGCCCGACGCCGCCTTCCCACGAGTATTCTCCGCTGTTCGCGGTCAATTTGACCCCCTCCGCCGGTTTGGCGTCCAAGTTGATCAGAAAGGCCGGCGTACCCATGTACGGATAATTGAAAATGTAGGCTTCCTTGGATAACTGGCTGGCTTTGATCGGCTGCCCCTTCCCGTCCACCAGTTTGACCCGGTTGAATTCCTTTAAGTCGGCCGCTCCCGCCAAGTCCGAACGATTTCCCTGGATGCCCGCAATCAGTGCCGTAGCGCTGCAAATTTTGATAAAACGTCTTCTATCCATTTCATCACCTGTTGAATTCGAATATTAAAAAAAGGGGGGCAAGCCCCCCCCCAGAAATTTTATAAACAGCGTTCAGGCAAACATATCCCGGTACATGCCCTTGGCCCACGACAGGGTTCCCCGGCCCTTGGAGGCGTCACGATCTTCGAACATCTTGGTGTCTTTCGAGAAGGCAAAAGATTTGGTCTTGGCGTCGTAGCTGTATGTAGCATCCACCGAAATACCTTCCAGCGGGGCGGCATTAACCAGGGAATAGCAGATCGTTTCCGGGCTGTACCACTCAATTTCCTTGCCTTGGGCGCGCGCCGCCAGCACCTTGGCGACATACTTGGCCTCGGTATTGGCGGTATTGGCGCTCTTGGAGTAGGGGTGCGGCCGCGAATCGCCGGTGACGTAAACTCTGTCGTCGCCGATCACGTTGTATTTGAGCGTGTCGATCAGCGCTTCCTTTTGCGGTGTTTTGGGGTCCATGATGCCGAACCGCTCCAGCAGTTTGGAACCGCGCACGCCTGGATAGACGCAGCCGTCGTCGAAGGTGATGGTGTCGAACTCGGTCTTGATGGTTCTCTTTTCCACGTCCACGCTCTTGATTTCCATCGAAGGCTTGTACTCGATGTAGTCTTTGTACAGCTCGCTGAAGGCGGCATGAAAGCCCTTCGCCTTGATGGTGATGTCGGGGTTGTGGTCGATCAGCAGGATCTTGGCCTTGATCTTGTTTTTCTTGAAATACGACGCGATCATGCAGGCGCGCTCGTAGGGTGCGGGGAGGCAGCGGTAATTTCCCCCGGGCGTGTTCAGCAGGAAGAGGCCGCCCTCGAATCCCTGAACTTTCTGCCGAATCGAAACGTGCTCGGTCGGGTTGACGTAGCCGGCCGGATAGACCGTGCGTAGCGCGGTTTCCGTTTCGGCATCTGTCACGCCGATGCGCGAGTAGTCGTAACCGATTCCCGGTGCCAGCACCAGGTAGTCGTAATCGATTTCGCCTTCGCTGGTGTGGAGTTTGCGCGTAGTCCGGTCCAGGCCGGTGCAGGTGGCATTGAAAAACGTGTATTTGTTGTTTTTCGCGGCGTCGAGGAAGCTGTGGTCGGCCAGGAATTCGAGGTTGATCACGCCTGCATACCACAGGTTGCTGGAGAAGCATGAGGAATACATGCTCCGCTTTTCAACCAGCACGACGTCGAAATTGGGGTACTCTTTTTTTGCGTACTTGGCGATGGTCAGGCCCGAAGAACCGCCTCCTACCACGACCAGACGGGGTCCTTTTGCCTTGGGAAGGTTCGCCTTGACTCCCGATCCCACCATGTGCGCTTTTTTATCATCGGCCTGTGCTACTTGCGGAGCCAGGCCGGCTGTCGCCAGAGAAGCGGCAGCCAATCCCCCCATCTTGATAAAGCCACGCCGTGACATTTCGTTGCTGTTTCCATCCATTCTCCACCTCCATTGATTGATTTAACTAACTTAAGAGATTGTTTTTGTGCGCAAATCAATTTCAAGTTTGGCTATAAAAGCAGCCTGTGCAGCAATAAGCGCAATTTATTCTACCATTAGTGTTTAAATTGGCAACACCCATGTTTACTAATGCAATAAAATTGTTACTTTGATGTGCTCGGGGTGATGCAAAGGCCGTAATGAATATTCTCCTGATAGAAGACAACCGAGATCTGGCGCTGAATCTATTCGATTATTTCGAAGCGAAGGGGCATGTCCTGGACTTGGCTGGGGATGGGGTGTCGGGACTGCATTTTGCAGCGTCGAATCAATATGACGTGATTGTTCTGGATGTGATGCTGCCCGGCATCGACGGGCTGAGTTTGTGTCGGCGCTTGCGGGAAACCGGCAAACACACGCCGGTGCTGATGTTGACGGCACGGGATTCGCTCGATGACAAAATCGCCGGATTGGAGGCGGGAGCCGACGATTACGTGGTGAAGCCTTTTGCCTTGCGCGAGGTGGATGCGCGATTGCGCGCGCTGGTCAGGCGCGCGCAAACGCGGGAGGGTTCGGGGCTGCTGTGCGTGGGCGACTTGTCTTTCGATCCGGTCACGCTCAAGGTCGCGCGCGGCGACCGCACGATCGAGCTGCCGCCGATCCCGCTGAAGATTCTCGAATTGCTGATGCGGCACTCTCCCCGTGTGTTGCCGCGCGCGGAGGTCGAACGCAGCATATGGGGCGACTCGCCTCCCGACAGCGATGCTTTGCGTGCGCACCTCCATATTTTGCGCAACGCGATCGACAGGCAGTCGGGTTCCCCGCTGATAAAAACCTTGCGTGGGATAGGCTACCAACTCAGCGATGAATAGCCACAGTTTTCGCTTTCGGCTGGCCGCAACGTTCGCCTGGTTCGGCGCAATGGTCAGCCTGTTGTTGACGGTGGGGCTTTCGCTCGCCGCGCACAATCTCGGCGAGCGCCTGATGGACGAGACCTTGCGCGCCGAGATGGAAGACTATGTCGCACGCCGTTCGCGCAACCCGGAATCGCGTCCGCCCGCGACGATCAGCGTGCGCGGTTATGTTCATGCGTCGGGCCGGACCACGGAAGATATTCCACCGGAACTGCTTCAGCTCAGCCCCGGCAAGCATCAATTGACGCTTGCCGGCATTCCCTATCGGGCCGCCGTGTCCGACCTGGGCGGCGAGCGTTATGTCATGCTGTTCAACGAGGCGCGCCAGCGCAGTCGGGAAGAGCGCTTTCTCGGGTATCTGGTGGCCGGAGCGCTGATCATGACCCTGGTGTCGGCTGGAATCGGCTGGTGGCTCGCGGGAAGAGTCGTTTCGCCGGTGGTCGAGCTGGCGCGGCGGGTCGGCAAGGCAAGGCCGGAGGACGAAACGCTCGAAATCGGGAACGGGTTTTCGAATGACGAAATCGGCGAATTGGCCCGGGTTTTCGCCGGCTATCTCAAGCGTATGCGAGCGTTCATCGATCGGGAGCAAGCTTTCACCGCCGACGTCAGCCATGAATTGAGGACGCCTCTTGCCATTGTGCTGGGTGCCGTCGAGTTGCTGGAGGACGACTTGCGTCTCGATGGCAAGCAGCAAGCGCGGGTAGCCCGGATCGGGCGGGCCGCCAAGGAGATGGTGGAGCTGACGACAGCCCTGTTGTTGATGGCGCGCGAGGAGGCCGTACTCGAACCCGTCGAATCGGATTGCGATGCCTGGGATGTCGTCGGAAATGCGGTTGAAGCGCACCGCCACCTGATCCGCGCCGACGTTGAAATTGCGCTGGTAAGCAAAGGGCGCCCGCGTTTGGCGTGCGAACGGACGCTGCTGGGCATCGTGGTAGCCAACCTGATCCGCAATGCTTTTGCCTATACCGAAAGCGGCAAGGTTTCCATAACGCTGGAAAGCGACCACCTGACCGTGGTCGATACCGGCCCGGGCATCCGCGAAGAAGAAATCGGGAAAGTGTTTCAGCGCCACTTCCGGGGAGAGGGCAGTACCGGCGCCGGCATCGGCTTGTCGCTGGTCAAACGTATCTGCGACCGCTACGGTTGGGAAATTCTCATCGAAAGCAGCGAAGGTCGCGGTACCGCGGCCCAGCTGATTTTCATCGAACCGGCCGGCACGCTTCCGCCAATTTAAATTCTTCATCCCCGCTTCACGCTCCCTTGACGCATCCTTGACGCCGGCTTGACGGCGGCAATCCTATTATTGCGTCGTACCGACACCCTCCGCTTTGAGAAGGCTCAGCGTAAGGTGCACTATCGTGACCAACCGAGCAATACTCAAAAGGCGACAGCCATGTATTCCATATCAGCCAAACCAGAACAAATTTTCAGTCATCCTTCCTCAGTGGAACAGTCTGCAGTGAAGGTGTTTTTCCAGAAACTGGATCGCATGTTCACCGCCATCGCTTACGCTGAGGCGGGGGACTTGGATGCAGTGAAAGAAATTCTTGAGCAAGGCCGGAAGAAGTCGAGAAATACGCAATGAGCGCGCGCGCACTTCGGCTGCCGTTCGTCAAATGGATTGGCTTTACCACCGGCACGTTCAAGGCGGATTTGCTCGCGGGCATCACGGTGGCGTTGGTCGCCATTCCGCAATCCCTTGCTTATGCCCAGTTGGCGGGTGTTCCTGCCTACTATGGTTTGTATGCGGCCTTGATCCCTACGGTGATCGGGGCGCTTTTCGGTTCATCCAAACAGCTGTCGACCGGCCCGGTCGCGATGACCTCGTTGTTGACCGCTGCCAGCGTGGCGCCTTTGGCTGCGCACGGCAGCGAACTGTTTTATTCCTACGTGATTTTGCTGGCGCTGCTGTCGGGTGGATTCCAGATCGCTTTCGGAGTATTGCGGGTAGGCGTTCTGCTGAATTTCCTGTCGCACCCGGTGCTGATGGGGTTCATCAACGCGGCAGCGATCATTATCGGGTTGTCGCAATTGCCGACGCTACTGGGAATAACGGCCCAGCAGTCCGAGCATTTTCTCGTCGATATCTGGCAAGTGGTTTCGCACATCGACACGATGCACGAGCTGTCCCTGGGTTTTGGTCTGTCTGCCATTATTCTGCTGATCAGTTTCAAGAAATTCGCGCCCAAATTGCCCGGCGTATTGATCACCGTGGCATTGTTGACGTGGGTAAGCTATGCGCTGGATTATGCCGGGATGGGCGGCAAAGTGGTCGGCATGGTGCCGCGCGGCTTGCCGAATATCAGCATTCCTCCAATGGATTGGCATGCTGCCGTCGCGCTCTTGCCTGCTGGGTTCGTGATTGCGCTGATCAGCTTCATGGAGGCCATGTCGAGCTCCAAGGTGATTGCCATCAAGACCCGCCAGCCGTGGGATGAAAACAAGGAGCTGATCGGGCAGGGATTGGCCAAGGTGGCGGCGGCGTTCAGCCACTCCATGCCGGTGAGCGGTTCTTTCTCGCGCTCGGCGCTGAACCTCGCAGCGGATGCCAAGTCGCCATTATCCTCGGTGATCTCGGCGATATTCGTGTTGCTGACGCTGCTGTTTTTTACGTCGGCGCTCCATCATCTGCCGAAACCGGTACTTGCCGCGATCATCATGATGGCGGTGATCGGGCTGATCAATTTCGGCGCGATCAGGAATGCCTGGCGCGCTAACCGGGACGACGGCGTTGCCTCTGTCGTCACTTTCGTGGCCACCCTCGCATTCGCGCCGAATATCCAGAACGGCATTCTCACCGGCATCATCCTGTCGCTCGCGCTTCTGTTGTACCGCATGATGCGCCCGCGGATAGCCGTGCTCGGCGTGCATGACGATGAAACCCTGCGCGACGCCCAGCGCCACCACCTGCCTCCGTTGTCCCCGCGCCTGGGTGCAATTCGCTTCGACGGTGCGCTGCGCTTCGTGAATGTTTCGTATTTCGAGGATGCGCTGTTGAAGCTGGAGCGCGAAAATCCCGAAATCAGCCATATCCTGATTAAATCCAGCGGCATCAACGATCTTGACGCATCCGGGGCAGACACCCTGGCAAATCTGATCGAGCGCTTCAAGAGAAGCGGTATTACCTTGACCTTCAGCGGGCTGAAAAAGCAGGTGCAGGAGGTGATGGATCGTACCGGCCTGACCGAAAAAATCGGCGCGTCGAACATATTTGCCACGGATAAAAGTGCAGTCGAGGAAATCTACCGCAGGCTGGGCCAGCAAGTTTCAACGATCTGATCTGCCCACTCTTTGCCGGCGGAATACGCGTTATATGGGCAGGGAGGGGCGGCATTTCTTCCCTGTGCGGAAAAATTCCGGCATAATAGGTACGTGTGCGCGAAACCTAATAAAGCTAAACAACGCGCCGCCGTTCCTCCAAAACAACAAGCTTTCTAAATAAAAATTAATGCATTTACCGAATGCCTTACCGATTGACGGAGTCGTCGGCATAGTGGGGTTTTGGCTGTTACTGGCTTTTGCCGGGTTGCTGTTGCAAGACCGTCCACGGCTGATCACACGTCTGGTTTTCCCTGCTGGAGCGCTGGGTGCGCTGGTTCTGGCGGTCTGCGCGCTGTCCAGTCTGGGCGGAGCGCCGAATGTCGCGGTGCTGCCTCTCGGGTTGCCGGATTTGCCGTTTCACCTGCGCCTCGATGCGTTGTCCTCTTTTTTTCTGTTCGTGCTCGGCGCTGCCGCCATCGGCATTTCGCTTTATTCGGCAGGTTATTTCCGCGCCATGGAAGGCGGTCGGCTCGGCCTGCTGTGCTTCGAATACCATGTTTTTCTCGCCAGCATGGCGTTGGTGTTCATGGCGGACGATGCCTACATGTTCATGGTGGCGTGGGAAACCATGGCGCTGTCGTCCTATTTCCTGGTCACCACCGACCACGAAGTGGCGGAGATACGCAGCGCCGGCTTTCTTTATCTGCTGATCGCCCACGTCGGCGCCATCGCTATCTTGATGTGTTTCGGCGTGATGCAGGGCGGCCACACCGACGGTTACACCTTCGCGGCGATGCGCGGAGCGCATCTGGACGGCTTCTGGGCGAGTGTCACCTTCCTGCTGGCGCTGTTCGGATTCGGCGCCAAGGCCGGCCTCCTGCCGCTCCACGCCTGGCTGCCGGAAGCCCATCCCGCAGCGCCGTCGCCGGTATCGGCGATGATGAGCGGGATCATGCTGAAAACCGCGATCTACGGGATATTGCGGGTTACCTTCGATTTGCTGGACGTGCAATTATGGTGGTGGGGCGCGCTGGCGCTGTCCCTCGGTCTGGTCACCGCGCTGTTCGGCGTGCTGTTCGCCACCGTGCAGTCAGACATGAAACGCTTGCTGGCCTATTCCTCGATCGAGAATATCGGCATCATCATTACCGGTATCGGCCTGACCATCGTCTTCCACAGTTACCACAAGGATGCGGTAGCGGCGCTGGCGCTTACCGCCACTCTCTACCACACGCTCAATCACGCCTTCTTCAAAGGGCTGCTGTTTCTCGGAACCGGCTCGGTGTTGCACGCCACCGGCGAGCGCAGCCTGGGCAAGCTGGGCGGCCTGATCCACCAGATGCCCAAGGCGGCGTTGCTCACGTTGGTGGGCGTGCTGGCGATATCCGGCTTGCCGCCGCTTAACGGCTTTGTTTCCGAGTGGCTGATGTTGCAGGCTTTCCTGATGTCGCCCGGCCTGCCTCATCCTTATCTCAACATGATGGTGCCGGTGGCGGCTGCGGCGTTGGCGTTGGCGGGGGCGCTGGCGGCTTACGCGATGGTCAAGTTCTACGGGGTGATCTTCCTCGGGCAGCCGCGCGACGAGAACCTCAAGGATGCCCATGATGCTGGAATCTGGGAGCGCCTCGGGATGACATGGCTGGCGGTAGGCTGCCTGGTGTTGGGCTTACTGCCGGTGATGGTGGTGGTGCAGATCGACAACGTCAACCTGATGCTGGTCCATGCCGAACTCGGCGCCAGCGCCGCCAAATCCGGTTTGCTATGGCTCACGCCGGTGGCGGAAGAGCGCGCCAGCTATAGCCCCGGCATCCTGTTCGCGATCATCCTGGTCGGACTGGCCTTTACCTTCGTCGCGGTGCGCAAGTTCTACCATGGCCGGGTGCGCCGCAGCGCCCCGTGGGATTGCGGTTTTCCCGAACAGACCGCGCGGATGCAGGACAGCGCCGAAGGCTTTGGCCAGCCGATCCGCCAGATTTTCGAATTCTTCTTCGGCATCGTGCGCGAGGTGCCCAGCCCCTTCGACAAGCAGCCGCGCTACCACGGGGAAACCCGCGACCTCTTATGGGAATGGCTGTATCTGCCGCTGGCGCGTCTGGTGGAGTGGGTGTCGGGGCTGTTCGGCAAATTGCAGCATGGCCGCATCCACGTGTACTTGATGTATAGCTTCGTGACCTTGCTGGCATTGTTGGCGTTTATCCGATGAGTATTTCAACCCTCCTCTTCCAGCTTTTTCAGGACATCGCGGTGGTGCTGCTGGCGCCGTTGCTGATGGGCTGGGTCAACCAGTGCCGCGCCTGGCTGCAAGGGCGTAGCGGCGCCGGACTGTGGCAGCCCTACCGCACCCTGATCAAGCTGTTCAAGAAAGATGCGGTGCTGGCGCACAATGCTTCGCCGCTGTTCCGCTATACGCCCTACATGCTGTTCGTCTGCATGTGGCTGGCTGCGGCGCTGGTGCCGGTGGTCGCGACCGATCTGCCGTTGTCGCCGGCGGTGGACGTGATCGCGCTGGTGGGCATCTTCGCGCTGGCGCGGGTATTCCTCGCGTTGGCGGCGATGGACATTGGCACTTCCTTCGGAACCCTCGGCGCTCGCCGCGAGATGCTGGTGTCGTTCCTCGCCGAGCCGGCGCTGTTGATGGTATTTTTCACCGCCTCGCTGATCAGCCATTCCACCTCGCTGACCATCATCGTCGAACAGTTCGCTCACAAGGAACTGGTGCTCTACCCCAGCATGGCGTTTGCCGGGGTGGCTTTCCTGATGGTGCTGCTCGCCGAGAATGCGCGCATCCCGGTGGATAACCCCTCCACCCACCTCGAACTGACGATGATCCAC
>CALMWM010000251.1 GCA_937873435.1 uncultured Gallionellaceae bacterium | reverse complement strand
TCGCGCAGCAGGCGCAATGCGCCGGGGCCAACATTGGAAAGCCCCCAGCGCAGCAGTTGCAGCCAGGGCGCGCGGCGCGCGGCGCTCAAACCGCCGCTCTCGTAGAGTTCGCGGCAGGCGGCGCGGCGCACTTTGCCGCTGGAGGTCTTGAGCACGCTACGCGGCGGCGCCAGCACGATGTCGTCGGCCGGCATCCCGGCCAGATCGACGGCGAGGCCGTTGATTTCGTCGAGCAGGCGGCGGCGCTCGGTGGTATCGCGCTCGCGGGTTTCGGCCAGCACCACCAGGCGTTCGGTGCCGGAACGCGGGTCGCTGGCGGGAAACACCGCCACCCCACCCTTGCGCACGCCGCGCAAATTTCCCACTGCTTCTTCGAGTTCCGCCGGGTAGATGTTGTGGCCGCTGCGGATGATGATGTCTTTCTCGCGCCCGGTAAGGTACAGCTCTCCCCCTGCCAGGTAGCCGAGATCGCCGCTGTTGAGCCAGTCGCCGTCATGGAGGTGCGCGCTCGCCTCGGGATTGCGATAGTAACCGAATGTGGCCGAGGGTCCGCGAAACTGCACGCGCCCCACGCCGCGTTCTGGCAGCGTCTGGCCGAATGGATCGACGATGCGGATTTGGTGATCCGGCAGCGGAGCGCCGCAACTCGCGACTCGTAGCGCGTGCTGGTCGTCGGCTGCGGCGGGTCGTGCGACACCCTCGTCCGCCAGGGATTTGCGCGCCACCCGGTCGATCAGCGGCCCGCGTCCGGACGGGGGAAAAGTCAGGCCGACCGAGTTTTCCGCCAGCCCGTAAACCGGGGTCAGGGCCTCGCGGCGGAAACCGTGAGGGGCAAAGCGCGCGGCAAAACTTTCGAGGGTGTCCGGGCTGACCGGCTCGGCGCCGTTATAGGCGATCCGCCAGCTGCTCAGATCGAGCTCATCGATCTGGCTGTCGCTTATTTTGGCTGCGCACAGCGCATAGGCGAAGTTGGGCGCCGCCGAAACCGTGGCGCGATGGTGGTGGATGGCCCAAAGCCAGTTGGCCGGGCGGGCGAGGAAGGCCAACGGCGACAGCAGCACCAAGCGGAAGCCGATCAGCAGGCTGCCCATGCAGGCGCCGATCAGCCCCATGTCGTGGTAAAGCGGCAGCCAGGAAACGAACACATCGGCGCTGCCGACCCCCGAGGCGCTTTCCATCGCACGCAGGTTGGCGAGCAGGTTGGCGTGAGTGAGCACTACCCCCTTGGGGTTGCCGGTGCTGCCGGAGGTGTATTGCAGGAAGGCGATGTCCTGGGAATTCAGCGCCGGCAACTCGCCAGCCAGACCATGCTCCGACAGTTCCGCCGCCGTGACGACGCTGCGCAGCGCCCGGCAGCGGGCGCGCAGCAGGTGGCCGAGCGGCTTGGTCCGGCTGTCGGCGATCAGCAGCGCGGCTTCGGCGTTGGCGAGAATGCCGGCGATGCGCCGCATATGCTCTTCGAGTTGCGAGGGACGCGACGGCGGATACAGCGGCACCGGCACGCAGCCGGCATACAGCGCGCCGTAAAAGGCCGCAAAGAATTCGCGACAGGTCGGCAGCATGATCGCGACCCGCTCGCCCTTGCCCAGGCCGAGCTTCAACAGGCCGGCGGCGAGCGTCTGTGCCTCGCGGTGCAGGGTGCGGTAGTCGAGATCCTGGCCGCGCCCGCCCTCGCCCAGCAGGGTGATGTGCACCCAATCGCCGTGCCGGGCGACATGCCAGTCGAGGATGGCGGTGAGGGTGGCGAGTTCCGCGGGCGGCTGCTCGCTGCACGTTAGCTCCTTGGCTTGCAGCTCATCCGTAGCGGCAGGCAGGTCGCCGCCGCTGGTGCACATCTGTCTGAGCAGGTCGCGCGGCGTTTCGGCGCCGGCGATGGCCTCCTCGGCCAGCCGCACACCCATTTCGGCCTCGATGCGGGCGAGCAGTTCCACGCGCGCCAGGCTGTCCAGCCGGAAATCGCGTTCCAGCGCGTGATCCAGTCCGAAACGCCCGACATCGTCGGCGCCGCCCCGCAGTTCGCGCGCCAAACCGCGCACGATGGCAAGCAGGCGCTCTTCCTGTCCGGCGGGAGATGGTGCTGAAGTCGAGGCTGGTTCCGTCATGCTTCCATCTTAGCCCGAACTTCCTGCCGCGTCAGGCGTTCAGCGTTGGAGGAAATGGGCTATGATGAAATTCGAAGTCAAAAAATCGCAACAAATGCAGGAGACTTGCCATGAAATTTGCGTTACCCGCTCAACTGGCCGGCGATTTCTGGGGCGGCCTGGCGGCGATGCTGGTGGCGTTGCCGTCCGCCATCGCCTTCGGCGTTACCATATACGCCCCGTTGGGCGGCTCTTATGCAGCCTACGGCGCGTTGGCGGGCATTCTGGGCGCCACTGCGCTGGGCCTGGTCGCCCCCGCGATTGGCGGCGCCAACCGCCTGATCACCGCCCCCTGCGCTCCGGCGGCGGCAGTGCTGTCGGCCTTCGCCATCGAATTCATCCAACAGGGCGTCCACCTCGAGCCCCTGCTATTGATGCTGGTTCTGCTGGGCCTGCTGGCCGGGCTGCTCCAGGTCACTTTCGGCGCGGTCGGCCTGGGGCGCCTGATCAAGTACATGCCCTACCCGGTGGTCAGCGGCTACCTGAGCGGCGTCGGCCTTTACATCATCGCCAGCCAGGTGCCGAAATTCCTCGGCGTCCCCAAGGACTTGCATTTTTGGGAAGCGCTGGCGGCGAGCAATGCCTGGCGCTGGCAAAGCATTGTCGTCGGCGCGGCGACGGTGGCCGTGATGCTGGGCGCAGCACGCATCACCCGAGTCGTTCCAGCCGCCATCCTCGGCCTGCTGGCCGGGGTGCTCGCCTATTTCGCGCTGGGCCTGACCGCCCCGGCCCTGCTGACCTTGCAGGACAACCCGCTGGTGGTCGGTTCCCTGGGCGGGGCGGGAGATGGCTTCGGTGCGGCGCTGGCCGGGCGCTGGCAAGCCTTCGGCCAACTGGGCGTCGGCGACCTGCAAATCCTGGTTTATCCCGCCTTGACCCTGGCCGTGCTGCTCTCCATCGACACCCTGAAAACCTGCGTGGTGCTGGATGCGCTGACGCGCTCGCGCCACGATTCCAACCGGGTACTGGTCGGTCAGGGGCTCGGCAATATCGCTTCCGCCGCCATCGGCGGGATTCCCGGCGCGGGCCAGATGGGCGCGACCCTGGTGAATCTCTCCAGCGGCGGCGCCAGCCGGTTCTCGGCAGCCATCGAAGGCGCGCTATCGCTGGTCGCCTTCCTGGCTCTGGGCGCGCTGATCGCCTGGGTGCCGGTGGCCGCCCTCGCCGGCATCCTGATCGTCGTCGGCGTTCGGATGATCGACCGCCACAGCTTGCAATTCCTCAAATCGCGTTCGACCATCCTGGATTTCGCGGTGATCCTCGCGGTCATCGTCACCGCGCTGACGGTCAGCCTGATCGCGGCGTCCGGCATCGGCATCGTGCTGGCCGTGGCGCTGTTCGTGCGCGAACAAATCGGCGGCAACGTGGTGCGCCGCAAGGCCTATGGCAACCAGACCTTTTCCAAGCAAATCCGTCTGGCGGAAGAAATGAAAATCCTCACCCAGCACGGCGATCAGACAGTCATTTTCGAGCTCCAGGGCAGTCTGTTCTTCGGTACCACGGATCAGTTCTACAGCGCCCTCGAAGCGGAACTCAAGACGCGCACCTACATCATCCTCGACATGCGCCGCGTGCAAGCGGTGGACGTGACCGCCGCCCACCTGCTGGAACAGGTCGCGGACATGCTGGCGGAACGCAACGGCTTCCTGATATTCAGCCAGCTTCCCCACAAACTGCCTAGCGGCAGGGACATGCAGCAGTATTTCGACCAGGTCGGACTGGTGCACGCGGAAAGCCCGGTCAAGGTGTTCGACGAACTGGACGAAGCCGTCGAATGGGTGGAAGACCGCATCCTGGCGGAAGCCGCGCTGCAACACACCGACGAGAAACTGCTCAACCTGCCGGATTTCGACCTCTTCAAGGGACGCAAGGAAGAAACCCTGGTCGCGCTCGAAGCCTGCATGGAACAACACGCCTGCCAGGCTGGGGAAAAGATTTTCGCCAGCAGCGACTCCGGCGACGAACTGTTCCTGATCCGGCGCGGCGAAGTGCGCATCATGCTGCCGCTCGACGACCAGCAAAGCCATCACCTCAGCACCTTCGGCCAGGGGAGTTTCTTCGGGGAAATGGCCTTTCTCGACGGCGCCCAGCGTTCCGCCGATGCCATCGCCTACACCGCCACCGACTTGTACGTGCTCAAGCGCCAGGATTTCGACAAAATCGCCGAAGGGCACAAGAGAGCAGCCATCCAGTTGCTGGAAGGTCTCGCCAGCACGCTGGCGAGACGGCTGCGCTACGCCGACGCGGAAATGCGCGCGCTCGAATCGTAGCCGCACGGAAAGAAGCAACGAATGCGGATCCTATCGAGTGTGTTGATCGGCGGCTTGCTGGTTTATGCCGGGCTGTCGGCGTATCTCTACCTGTTCCAGGCCAGCTATGTGTATTTCCCCGACCTGCCGTCCCGGCGGGTGGAAACCACGCCCGCCGCCGTCAGACTCGCCTTCGAAACGCTGAAAATTCCCACCGCCGACGGCGAGACCCTGGACGGCTGGTATGTGCCGGCACCCAAGCCGCGTGCCACGCTGCTGTTTCTCCACGGTAACGGCGGCAACATCGGCCACCGGGTGGAAGTCATCGAAATGTTCCACCGCCTCGGGCTCAACGTGCTGATTTTCGATTACCGCGGCTACGGCAACAGCACCGGCACGCCGAGCGAAGCCGGCACTTACCGCGATGCCGAGGCGGCATGGCGCCACCTCACGAAAACCCGGCACCTTCCTGCCAACGACATCGTCCTCTACGGCGAATCGTTGGGCGGAGCCATCGCCGCCCAACTGGCACAACGCCGCACCCCGCGCGGCCTGGTGCTCTACGCCGCCTTCACCTCGATCCCGGACAGGGCGCGGCAGATATATCCCTACCTGCCCATAAGCCTGATTGCCCGTTACCGCTACGACACCCGCGCTGCGCTCGCCGAGGTGCGCTGCCCGT
>CALMWM010000250.1 GCA_937873435.1 uncultured Gallionellaceae bacterium | reverse complement strand
TCCACCGCCTTGCACATGTCGTAGATGGTCAGCAGGCCGACGCCGACTGCAGTAAGCGCCTCCATTTCCACCCCGGTGCGCCCGACTGTTTCGGCGGTGACGGTACAGTGGATTTCGGCACGCGTGGCATCCACTTGGAACTCCACGCCGACGTGGGTCAAGGCTAATGGGTGGCATAGCGGAATCAACTCGGCAGTGCGCTTCGATGCCTGGATCGCGGCGAGGCGCGCCACAGCCAGTACATCCCCCTTCTTGGCGTCGCCCGCCAGGATCAATTGTAGCGTTTCCGGTTGCATGGCTATCCTGCCGGCCGCGCGTGCGACGCGGCGCGTTTCGGCTTTGTCCGCCACATCGACCATGTGGGCCTGGCCGGCAGCGTCAAAATGTGTAAATTCGGGAGGCATCGGTGAACTTCCAGACTAAAGCCGTTATCATAGCACCATGAAATTCACCCGACTCATCGCATTGGCACTGCTGCTTGCGATTCCTCAAGCGCCAGCCGACGGTCTGCCGGATCTGGGCGAAGTTTCGCAGTCGGCCTTCTCGCCGCAAACCGAACGTCGCCTGGGCGAGACCATCATGGCCGAGATCCGCCGCGACCGTAGTCTGCTCAACGACGCCGAGTTAACCGAATACCTCAATAACCTCGGCTACCGGCTGGTGGCGGCCAGCCCGGATAATCGCCTGGATTTCGAGTTTTTCGTGATCCAGGATAGCACTGTGAACGCCTTCGCGCTGCCGGGCGGATTCATCGGCGTACATACCGGCTTGCTGCTGACGGCGCAAAGCGAGTCGGAGTTGGCTGCGGTGCTCGGCCATGAAATCTCCCATGTCACCCAGCACCACCTGGCGCGCATGATCGCCAAGGAAAACCAGACCCTGTTGACCTCGCTGGCGGCAGTGGCGGTGGCCATTCTTGCTTCGCGCTCCAATCCGCAGCTCGGTAGCGCTGCCCTGGCCACGGCGCAGGCAACCTCGATGCAGAATTACCTGAATTTCACCCGCGAACACGAACGCGAAGCCGACCGGGTCGGCTTGCAGATTCTGTCCCAGGCGGGTTTCGATCCCCATGCCGCCGAAACGTTCTTCGAGCGTTTGCAGAAGGCGACACGGCTTTACGACAACAATGCCCCGGATTATCTGCGCACCCACCCGGTTACCAGCGAGCGTATCGCCGATATTCAGAACCGTCTGGAAGGTCTGCCTTACCATCAGGCGCCGGATAATGTCGATTTTTATCTGTTGCGCGCCAAACTGCGGGCGGCGGAAGACAAACCGCCGCAAGCGGTGGCGTTCTTCGAGGACTCGTTGCGCGAAAAAAAATACGTTAATGAAGCTGCCCAACGCTACGGTTTGACAGCCGCGTTGCTGCGTGCACGCCAATTCGAGCGGGCGGAACGCGAGCTGGTTGCGCTACGCAAGGAATTGCCCGCCAATGCCATCGTCGAGAATCTGGCGGCGCAACTTAAATTGGCCGAAGGGAAGGCCGATGCGGCGTTGGCGCTGTACCGTGCTGCGCTTTCCAATTTCCCCAACCGTCGCCCGCTGATTTACAGTTATGCCGACGCCCTGCTGCAAAACCGGCAAAGCGCGGATGCGCTGAAACTGGTGGCGAACGAACTGCTCACCTATCCCAACGATGCCCGCTTGTACCAGCTCCAGGCGCAAGCTTATGCGGCTCAGGGAAAGCAGATGCTTTCCCACCAGTCGCAGGCTGAGTCTTATTTCCGTCTGGGGAACGTCCCGGCGGCAATCGAGCAATTGACCATCGGCTTGAAAAGCGGTGACGGCGATTTTTACCAGATGTCGGTGGCGGAGGCGCGGCTCCGGCAGTTGCGCGCGATGGACAAGGAAAACAAAATGCGCGATGGCGCTAAATCCAAGTTGGTGCAGGGGTTGAAAATTTCGTCGGCACCGCCACAATAAACATTACCGTCTGATCGAAAATACGTAAATGAGCGGCAAGCAATTCGAAAGCACTACCCTGGAGGCGCAGCACACCCGCACCAAACCGCCGCCGATGTTCAAAGTGTTGTTGTTGAACGATGATTTTACGCCGATGGAATTCGTGGTAACGGTGCTGGAACGTTTTTTCGGGAAAACTCGCGAACAGGCAACAAACATCATGCTCAAGGTGCATAATGAAGGTGCTGGCGTATGCGGCGTCTACACGTTGGATGTCGCGCAGACCAAGGTGGATCAGGTCACCGCGTGTGCGCGGGAAAATCAGCATCCGCTGCAATGCGTGATGGAGGAACAGTAAATGATTGCGCAAGAATTGGAAGTTTCTTTGCATATGGCGTTTATCGAAGCGCGCCAGAAACGCCACGAGTTCATCACGGTGGAGCATTTGCTGCTGGCGATGCTCGACAACCCGACTGCGGCCAAGGTGTTGCGTGCCTGCGCGGCCAGGATGGACGAGTTGCGCCATAGCCTGGTCGATTTCGTCGCCGAGCATACGCCTATCGTCGGCGGCGAGGGCGACGTCGATACCCAGCCCACGCTGGGCTTCCAGCGCGTGATCCAGCGCGCCATCCTGCACGTGCAGTCTTCAGGCAAGAAAGAAGTGAGCGGCGCCAACGTGCTGGTCGCCATTTTTGGCGAAAAGGATTCCCATGCGGTGTATTTCCTCACCCAGCAGGGAATTAGCCGGCTCGACATCGTCAATTACATTTCCCACGGCATCAGCAAGGTGCCGGAAGGCAATGCCGCGCGCCCCGAACCCGAGCAGGAGGCCGAGCAGGAAGCCGCACCAGCCAGTGCGCTGGAAAGCTTCACCATCAACCTCAACGTCCAGGCTGCGGCAGGCAAGATCGACCCGCTGATCGGGCGTGACAACGAATTGGAACGGGTGATTCAGACCTTGTGCCGGCGCCGCAAGAACAACCCGCTGCTGGTGGGCGAGGCGGGCGTCGGCAAGACCGCGATTGCCGAAGGGCTGGCGCGGCGCATCGTCGAACACGATGTGCCGGAAGTGCTGGCAGACGGCACGGTGTATGCGCTCGACATGGGGGCGCTACTTGCCGGTACCAAATATCGCGGCGATTTCGAGCAGCGCCTGAAAGGCGTGCTGAAACAGCTCTCCGAGAACGCCAACGCGATCCTGTTCATTGACGAAATCCATACCCTGATCGGGGCCGGGGCGGCCTCGGGCGGCACACTAGACGCTTCCAACCTGCTCAAGCCCGCGCTCAGTTCCGGCCAATTGCGCTGCATCGGCGCGACCACCTATAACGAATTCCGCGGGATATTCGAGAAGGATCACGCCCTCTCCCGGCGCTTCCAGAAGATCGACGTGCCGGAGCCGTCGATAGACGAAACCATCTCCATCCTGCGCGGCTTGAAGTCGCGTTTCGAGGCTCATCACGGCGTCAAGTACACTGCTTCCGCACTGACCACGGCAGCCGAACTGTCGGCGCGCTACATCAACGACCGTCACCTGCCCGACAAGGCCATCGACGTGATCGACGAGGCCGGCGCGGCGCAACGCATCCAGCCCAAGTCCAAGCAGAGGAAGACCATCACCAACAAGGAAATCGAGGAGATCATCGCCAAGATCGCCCGCATCCCGCCGAAGAATATCTCCAGCGACGACCGTAACGCGCTGAAGACGCTGGAACGCGACCTCAAGGCAGTGGTATTCGGCCAGGACAAGGCCATCGAAGCACTGGCCGCCGCCATCAAGATGGCGCGCAGCGGCTTAGGCAGTCCGCTCAAACCAATCGGCTCGTTCCTGTTCTCCGGCCCGACCGGCGTCGGCAAAACCGAAGTGGCGCGCCAGTTGGCTTATGTGATGGGGATCGAATTGATCCGCTTCGACATGTCGGAATACATGGAGCGCCACGCGGTTTCGCGCCTGATCGGCGCTCCGCCCGGCTACGTGGGTTTCGAGCAGGGCGGCCTGCTGACCGAGGCGATTACCAGGCACCCTTATTCGGTGCTGCTCCTCGACGAGATCGAGAAGGCCCATCCGGATATTTTCAACATCCTGCTACAGGTGATGGATCACGGCACGCTGACCGACAACAACGGGCGCAAGGCCGATTTCCGTAACGTGGCGATCATCATGACCACCAATGCCGGTGCCGATTCGTTGACCAAGTCCGGGATCGGCTTCACCCAGTCGGTTAAGGCTGGCGACGAAATGGCCGAGATCAAACGGCTGTTCACCCCGGAATTCCGCAACCGGCTCGATGCCACCATCTCCTTCGCGCCGCTGTCGGAGGACACCATCCTGCGCGTGGTCGACAAGTTCCTGATCCAGTTGGAGGGACAGTTGCACGAGAAGAAAGTCGAGATCATCTTCACCGATGCGTTGAAGGCCTATCTCGCCAAGAACGGCTTCGACCCGGCAATGGGTGCACGGCCGATGGCGCGTCTGATTCAGGACACCATCCGCAAGGCCCTGGCCGACGAACTGTTGTTCGGCAGGCTGGCGAACGGCGGCAAGGCCACGGTCGATATGGACGAAAACGGCAAGGTGTGCCTGGAGTTCGCCGAAGAAAAACAGCTTGCGGCGACCGTCTGAGCGGTGCTACGTACGGCAATAAAAAAGGCGCGAATCCGCGCCTTTTTTATTGCCGTTGATTAACGGGTTATTCCTTGTTTTCCTGGGTCGGGCAGGAGTTTATCCCGAATATCGTATAGGCCGGACACCAGTTGATCAACCCGGTGGCAAGCGGGATAATCCCGATCAACCCGACCCATAACGGCAACACACCGGCTGCGCCCAGCCCGATCAGCGCTACGCCCAATACGATTCGTGCAATCTTGTCTACTCCGCCTACGTTTGCTTTCATATTACCTCCGATATTGAAAAGAGAATTGCCAAGAAACGTCAGTTCATTTTGTTACGGATAAGAATACGGATGCGGTTTGGCACCGTTGCTGGAAAGCGGCATGGCGCTTTCTGTCTGAGCAGTGTTTTCCTTGATCTCCGCGACCGCGGTGAACGGTTTGATCTTGTCGGCGTCG
Organism: uncultured Gallionellaceae bacterium; assembly: GCA_937873435.1. GTDB lineage: Bacteria > Pseudomonadota > Gammaproteobacteria > Burkholderiales > Sulfuricellaceae > JAGXQV01. The sequence continues at coordinate 472 of CALMWM010000250.1, read as the reverse complement.
GTGTTGCCGTTGACGTTGACGACGACCAAGCGGCCCTGTCCCTGGCCGAGTTCGTTGCGGAAGTCGTAAATCGCCCCGACCACCGTCAGCTTGCCTTCATGGATCTCGTGGCGAAATTTCTTGAGCGCGGCGGATACCTGATTATCGACGTTCTTCTTCACCCCATCCATGCTCGCGATTCCCTTGGGGATCATGATGGTACTGAGTTCGCGCTTGATTGGGCGCGATTCTTTACGGTAATCGCCGGAAGCTGCCTTGATCGCGCCGCAGGCCGAATGACCGACAAAAATCAGCAATGGCGTATGCAAATGGTGAACGCCGTATTCGACCGAGCCTTCGGCGGTATGCAGCTGGTTGCCGATGTTACGGATCATGAACAGGTCGTTATCCGGTGTTTTGTCGAGAGCATGGGTATGAACCCGCGAATCCGAGCAGGTCACCACCGTGGCGCGCGGGTGTTGCCCTTCGGTGA
>CALMWM010000249.1 GCA_937873435.1 uncultured Gallionellaceae bacterium | reverse complement strand
TGACGTTCGCGCTGGTCAGGGTGTAGGTGTTGCCGCCTTCACCGGTCAGCGTCAGTTTGGTCACGTCAATGGTGTCGCCGGTGGTCATGTTGGCGCCGGTGACGTCCAGCACGTTGCTGCTGGCGTCGTAGGTAGCGGAGGTGACGGTGGGGCCAGGGGCAGTGATGTTGTTCAATACGATGTCATCGAAAGCCATCATCATCGTGTTGTCTGCTGATGTCACCGTAAACCAGGTGATGCCTTGCATGTTTGCAGCGCCTGCGGCACCAGAGACATTAAATACAGCGGCTGCAGAACCATTCGCCAGGGTGGTGGTTACCGTGCCTTTGCTGGATGTAAAGGTTAAATTTTCATCCGGGCCGACAATACCCCATTCGCACATGGTTATCGAAGTCAGGTCAAATTGCTTTCCATCGGTCAGCGAAAAGGTGAAAGATGTCTCCAATGTTGCAGCATCCGCGCTTCCACCTAATGATTCGGCACCCGCTACGGGATTGCCGGTTATCAATGTTATTTTGTCTAGATTAGCGGCTACCGCGACGGTGCGTAGCGTTTCACCGGCGGCGGTGTTCGTCGCCTCCATCGTCTTGCTTAAACCGCCCGATATGGCTCCGGTTCCAGCTTCATAGTCGAAGGTCGCATTCAGCAAAAGCCCTTGGTAACCGGCATTACTCAGGCTTGATGTTTCGATGTTGCCGGTCGCATATTCCAGTTGCCAGTCGCCACCTTTGGCTGCTGCGCCGGTCAGGTCGGTCGAGGCCGCAATATCCGCATGAGCCGCCCGCGCCAACGCCGAAACGAACGCCGCGCCATCCGACCCTGCCGCCACGTTGCAGCCATACAGCAGAATATCGGCATTCCGGTTCAAGGCGCTGCCGATGGCCGTCAATTCGGTGGCGTAATTTTGCAGGTTTTGCCCGGTTAAATTGGAAACCCCTAACCCCAGCGCCCCTTCGGAGCCGTGGGACACGACATGTATCGCATCAATCCCGCTACGCCCCGCCAGAATTTGTGCCATTTGCGCCAGACCATCCCTGGTCGCATCCAGCACATACACTTCCGCGCCAGGGTTGACGCCGCTCAGCAGGGTCTGGTAATTGGCCACGTTGCTTACGACAAAGACGATTTCGTTGCGTTGCGCTTCGGCGGGCATGGTTTCGATGAATGTCATGTCGAGACTCCTGGGTGCTTTTCTAAATGTCGTGTGCGGTTCATTGCGGATATTTCGCCAAATGTTCGGCTACTCGGGTGTCAAGATCCGCTCGCCAGGTGGGCGGCATCACCGCCATCACCATGGCCTCGATACGTGCGATTTCGGCAAGTTGCACCGGGTCGGCGGTACGCGCTTTCGCGGCTGAATTCCACAGATAGATTTTGGCGAGGTGCTCGGGTTTCAGCGCGCCCGTTTCCGGGGATACTTCGGCGTTGGCATAGAGGATCGCGGTGGGCAGGTAGGCCGGTGCATAGCCTTCGCCCGCTGCGGTTTCCAGCCAGAACAGCGCATGGTTCAAGTCCGGTGCGCCCCCTTGGCCTTCGCTCAACATCACGCCCAGGCGGTATTGGGCTTCGTGGGAATGGCGTTCCGCTGCCTGCTGGTACCAATAGCGCGCGGCGGCAAGGTCTTGCGGCACGTCCGTGCCTTCCCGGTAATAGTTGGCCAGTTTGAGCATGGCTGGCGGGGACTCGGTCTGCGCTGCCTGGGTGCATAAAGCCAAACCTTGCGGCACGTCCTTGTCGGCACCTAGCCCCTTGATGTACAAATCGGCTGCGGAACATAGCGAAATGAAGTGACCGTTGGCCGCAGCCTTGCGGTACCAGTCCAAGGCGGCCTTGGGGTCGGCGGGGCGACGTATGCCTTGCGCCAGGCAGTCGCCGAGGAAATGTTGGGCAGCCGGTATTTTTCTCTGTGCCGCCTTTTCGAACCAGCGGCAGGCTTCCCCTTCGTTAACGGCGCGCCCCCAGCCGTTCTGGTGGAACAGTGCCAAGGTGAATTGCGCCAAAGGATTTTTGGCGGCAAAGCGGGAATATTGGGCGTAAGCCTTTTTGTAATCGCCGGAAGCCAGCGCTCTCTGCGCGGGTTGCAGTTCGGCATTGAGGGCGACCTGCTTGCCCGCCAAGGCGCTCGGCGTTACGGCAAACAACAGGACGAACATCGAAACGGTACGTACCATCAAATCAAGGTGCTCCAGTGATCGTTCCCGCGCCGAAGCGCGGGAACGGGGGGCATTAACGCCTGTCTGTTAATTGTTGAATTGCGGGTATATTCCCGTGGTGGCGATGTAATAGTACAGAGCCAGATAAGGAGGCATCGTCGATACTGGAGCACTCGCCCCGGCCATTTCGGTAGC
>CALMWM010000248.1 GCA_937873435.1 uncultured Gallionellaceae bacterium | reverse complement strand
CGCCCCCAGTAAACCGAGGGCTATACTGAAAAGCAGGATTGGCAGATTAGCGAATCTGCGGCCTGACTTTCAGCGGCGAACCCCAAGTTGTACCAAACTATGCAAATTCGAGGATTGCGTTTCGCCTGAACGGGGGAGCGATGTACAGACACCATTTGATTCAATATTCCCGCCTTGCCGCCACGGCAAGTATTTTGGCCGCAGGAATAATGATCTTCCCTGCATTTGCACAGGAGGGGGATAAATCGCCCTGGAAGGTTGGTGGAGCAATTCGCGGGAATTATCAATATCTGGACTATGTCCCAAACCGTGAGGGGGTGTTTGAATTCGATACGCTCATGGGCAAGTTCGCATATGACGACGGGGCGGCAATCGGATCGGGACAGATACGTTATTACCGGTACTCCCGGCGGCAAACGGGGGGGGCGGATTCCGGTGAGATGGTGTTCCTGCAGCATCTTTGGGTGGGATACCGTTTTATTGACAAGAGCGAACTGACACTTGGGCTGAGTTCCCAACCCTTTGGGATTTACCCTTACACCGGAAATAATCTCCTGGAGTCCATGGCGTACTGGGCCGGGTATGAAGACACTCAAAGCTTGGGCATCAAGTATTCACGCAGAGATGGCATGTTGGAGACGCAGCTGGCCTTCTATCCGAGCGATGGCGGCTACGGCTGGGCGTCTGCATCGAGCGGCAATGCACTGGAAAGAGAATCTGCGCGATATAGCTTCCACGCAGTCAATGGCAACCAGGAGAGCAACACTGTAATCGCCCGAATTGCATATGAAATTCAGCATGGCAAGAATGGGAGGTCGGAAATCGGGCTTTCCTACCTCGATGGAAAAATCGATAGCACGATCAATCAGGGTGGCAGCAGGGACACCATGGCAGCTCACTATGCGGGATCGTTCGGCAAGCTAGGCGTCAAATTGCAAGCCATGCAATATAACTATCGGCTCAGTGGTTCGCCGACTGCGATATTGATCGGCTCCTATGGCTACTCGAACGAGCTTGCTGCCAAGGGAAACATCTATATTGCCAACGTAAGTTATGCGCTGGACGGCAGTATCGGGCCTTTCAGCGGCATCACCGTTTACAACGACTATAGCGTGCTGAACAAGAGCGCTGCCGGTTTTGTCGATTCTTCCCAGAATGTCACGGGTGTTTCGGCGGCCGCCGGAAAATGGCGGGTCTATGTCGATTACATGCAAGGCAAAAACTCGACTTTCATGTCACCCAAAGCCTACACCGGGTTAGGCCCGGGCGCGGAAACCAACAATGCCGGCAAACGCCTCAACATAAACGTCGGTTATTACTTCTGACTTCGAACTGATTTCCAAAGTGGGGCAACCCGTCCGCTTCCGGGATTTAATCTTTAAAAATCGACGAGCAGATCCAAGCATCGGTTCCAGCGCAACGTGGTATTGCAGGCGAATTCGAACGGTTCAATCGCTTTTTCTTTTTTAGCGGAATTCTCCCTTCTTCGGTACATTAAATAGTCATTACACTTCAATGTGTTGCGTTTCTGTGCGTCTTTTGCGAATCTCACAAGTTACTTTCATATGTAATCCTATCCCCTTATTTTTTAAGCATATTGGTTTTTCTTGAGGAAAATCTCCTAACTGCTTGTCGCAAAAAGGAAAAACGCCAGATTTCACTTGACCGAGGTTTTTTTATTATCTATAGTGGGAAACAGTGGTGAAAAGTGGGGAATAGTGGGAGATTGTTCCTCGCTCAATAGATAACAAAGGGGTGTCATGTTCCGAGGAACGGCAGTGTTGAATCTCGATGCGAAAGGGCGCTTGGCCGTCCCGAGTCGGCATCGTGACGACCTGCTTTCCCAATGCGAGGGGCGGCTGATCGTGACTGCCGACCCCAGTCGCTGCCTGTTGGTCTACCCGTTCCCCGAGTGGGAGCCGATCGAGAAAAAACTCAATAGCCTGTCCAGCTTTAATCCCCAGATACGCAGCCTGCAACGCTATCTGGTGGGTAACGCCAGCGATACCGAAATGGACGGCGCAGGCCGCATCCTGGTGCCGCCGCACTTGCGCCGCTTTGCCGGGCTGGAGAAAAGCGTGGTGCTGGTGGGGCAAGGCAAGAAGTTCGAGCTGTGGAACGAGGACACCTGGAACCAGATGATGGATGCGGCGACGGAATTCGAAAGCGGCAGCTTGCCGCCCGAGCTGGAAGGGTTCTCCCTTTGAGCATGACGGCGCAGCACATCACCGTGCTGCTGCATGAGGCGGTGGATGGCCTGAATGTGCGCGCTGACGGTATTTACGTGGACGGTACTTTCGGGCGCGGCGGGCATAGCCGGCTGATCCTGGAGCGCTTGGGTGCGACGGGGCGCTTGATTGCGCTGGATCGCGATCCAGCGGCGATTGCGGCAGGACGAACGATCAGCGATCCGCGTCTGACCTTGGTGCAGCGACAGTTTTCGGCGTTGCGCGAGGTGTTGGGCGGGCTGGGGATTGCCCAGGTCGACGGGGTGTTGCTGGACTTGGGCGTGTCGTCGCCGCAGATCGATGACGCGGCGCGGGGGTTCAGCTTCCGTTTCGACGGGCCGCTCGACATGCGCATGGATACGGATGCAGGGCAAACCGCCGCAGAGTGGGTTAACGGTGCAGCAGAACAACAACTTTACGAGGTCATCAGGGATTATGGCGAAGAGCGGTTTGCTAAACAGATTGCAAGAACGATTGTTGCGGCTCGGCAGGATGGGCCTATCGACACCACACGACAGCTTTCCCAGATCGTGGCAAAAGCGGTCAAAACCCGCGAGCCGAATCAGGATCCGGCAACGCGCACCTTTCAAGCTATACGGATTTTCCTCAACCAGGAGCTTGAGGAGTTGTCGCTAGTGCTGCCGCAATGCGTCGAGCTGTTGGCGCCGCATGGCCGCCTGGCGGTGATCAGCTTTCATTCGCTGGAGGATCGCGTGGTCAAGCGTTTCATTCGCGACCTGGAAAAGCCCGACACCTTGCCGGCCAAGCTGCCGGTGCGTGCCAGGGATTTGCCGGCGCCCCGTCTGGTGGCTGTCGGCAAGGCCCGTCGCGCTTCCTATCAGGAAGTGTCCGCCAATCCTCGCTCGCGCAGTGCGGTGCTGCGCGTCGCGGAACGCACCGAGGCGGCCTGAATGACCCGGCTTAACCTTCTCCTGGTGATGATCGCGGTGATCTGCGCCCTCGGCGTGGTGACCTCGCAGCACAAGGCGCGCAAGCTGTTCAGCGAGTTGGAGCAGGAGCAGGTGCAGGCCAGGCAGATGGATGTGGAGTGGGGGCAGTTGCAGTTGGAACAAAGCACTTGGGCGATGCATGCGCGCATCGAAAAGGTCGCCACGACGCATCTGGAAATGCAGGTGCCGGACGCTTCCCGCATCCAGGTCGTGCCGGCGCAAGAGAAACCGGAACAGCCCAAGGGAGAGGGCAAGTGAGTATCGCCCTGAATCCGTTCAAGGCCGGCAGCGTTGCCAACTTGTTCCAGAGCGGCAAGCGCACCTCGCGCCGCGACGACGTATTGCGCCTGCCGGTCTGGCGTATGCGCATCCTGGCGGTGCTGTTGCTGCTATGGTTTCTCGGATTGCTTGGGCGGGCATTGTTCCTGCAGGGGTTGAACAACGAATTCCTGCGCCAGAAGGGCGATGCGCGCACCAACCGGGTGGTGGAAATATCCGCCCATCGCGGCATGATTACCGACCGTAATGGCGAGCCGCTGGCGATCAGCACGCCGGTGGAAGCCGTGTCGGTCAGTCCGCGCGATCTTGAAATCGCGCCGAAGCAGATCGGGCAATTGGCCGGCCTGCTGGAAATGGACAAGAACGACCTGAGCAAGCGCCTCGACCAGACGCAACGCGATTTCATCTACCTGAAGCGCCAGATGCCGCCGGAACATGCCGCCAAGGTCATGGAGCTGGGGATTCCCGGCGTATTCCTGCAACACGAATATCGCCGCTATTACCCCTCCGGCGAGGTGGTCGCGCATTTGCTGGGCTTCACCGGGGTCGACGACAACGGCCAGGAAGGCCTGGAGCTCTCCTGCCAGGACACGCTCGCCGGCAAGCCGGGCAGCCGTAGCGTGATCAAGGATAGGCTCGGCCATATCATCGAGGACGTGGCGAGCATTAGGGTGCCGCAGGAAGGGCGCGACCTGACCCTCAGCATCGACCGCAAAATCCAGTATCTTGCCTACCGCGAACTGAAAGCCGCCGTGACCGAAAACAAGGCCAAGGCTGGCGCTATCGTCGCGCTCGACGCCAAAACCGGCGAAATCCTGGCACTGGCCAACCTGCCTGCGTTCAATCCGAACAATCGCGTCAAGCTCAACCGTAACACCACGCGCAATCGTGCCATCACCGACATCTTCGAACCGGGTTCGACGATGAAGCCGTTCACCATCGCGGCGGCGCTCGAAGCCGGAATCGTCACACCGCAAACACCGATCCAGACCGCGCCGGGGCATTTGACCATCGGTGCGGCGACCATCCACGACGCCCACGGCGAAGGGGTGTTGAGCGTGGCGCAAGTGATCCAGAAATCGAGCAACGTCGGTGCGGCCAAGATCGCCTTGTCCCTGCCGTCGGAAACCATGTGGAATATGTTCAACCACGCCGGATTCGGCAGCGTTCCCAAGACCAACTTTCCCGGCGAAGCCTCCGGCAAGCTGCGCCCCTACAAGACCTGGCAGCCCATCGAGCAAGCCACAATGGCATACGGCCACGGCATCTCGGTCAGTCTGTTGCAGTTGGCGCGCGCCTACATGATGTTTGCCAGCGACGGCGAAATCAAGCCGGTCTCGCTGGTCAAGCTGGAAGCGCCGCAGCCGGGTGTGCCGGTGATTTCGCCAGCCAATGCCCGTGCCGTGCGCGCCATGCTGGAAATGGTGGTGCTGCCGGGCGGCACCGCGCCGCGCGCCCAGGTGGTGGGTTACCGCGTGGCAGGCAAGACCGGCACCGCGCACAAGCAGGAGGGCGGGCATTACGCGGAAGACCGCTACGTCGCCTCTTTCGTCGGCTTCGCCCCGGCCAGCAATCCGCGCCTGATTATCGCGGTGATGATCGACGAACCTTCCAACGGCCAGTATTACGGCGGCGCAGTGGCGGCGCCGGTGTTCAGCCATGTGATGGCCGGCGCGCTGCGCCTGCTGAGCGTGCCGCCAGATGCGCCGACCCAGAACATTATTCCGCCGGAAAATGCGCCGCTGATCAGGGAGGTGGCATGAACACGCCGGCCAACTCCGCTTTCCCGCAGGTCGATTTTGCCGCGCTGGCGGCTCTCGGCGTGGCGCTGGCGAACCTCGCAACCGACAGTCGCAAATTGCGCAGCGGCGATACCTTCCTTGCCTATCCCGGCGAACGCCAGGACGGAAGGCAATATATCCCCGCCGCCATCGCTGCCGGCAGCAATGCGGTGCTGTGGGAACGCACCGGATTCGAGTGGAATCCGGCCTGGCATGTGCCCAACCTTGGGATCGAGGATTTGCGCGGCAAGGCCGGGGTGCTCGCCGAGCAAGTGTATGGCGATCCCTCGCAAAAAATGTGGATGGTCGGGGTCACCGGCACCAACGGCAAAACCTCCTGCGCCCACGCGCTGGCGCAAGTCATGACGGCGCTCGGAAAAAAATGCGCGGTGCTGGGGACGCTCGGCAACGGATTCCCCGGCGAGTTGGCGTCCGCGTTGAATACCACGCCGGATGCAGTGGAGCTGCACCGCCAACTCCAGGAATACCATGTTGCAGGCGCGCAATGCGCGGCAATGGAGGTGTCTTCCCACGGTCTGGCACAAGGGCGCGTCAACGGGGTGCATTTCGACGTGGCGCTGCTGACCAACTTGTCGCGCGACCATCTCGACTATCACGGCGACATGGCCGCCTATGCCGCCACCAAGGCCGGGTTGTTCGGCTGGCCGGGGCTGAAATACGCAGTGCTCAACCTCGACGATCCGTTCGGTGCGGAACTGGCCGGCAAGCTGGGCTGTTCCGGTGTGCAGGTGGTCGGATACAGCCTGGAAGGGCGCCGCGACAATGCCCACATCGCCGTGCTGGCGCGCAATCTGCGCCTGAGTGCGGCGGGTGTCGCTTTCGAGGTGGCTACCCCGGGCGGTGCCGCGCAAGTGGTTAGCCCGCTGCTCGGTCGTTTCAATGCCCAAAACCTG
>CALMWM010000247.1 GCA_937873435.1 uncultured Gallionellaceae bacterium | reverse complement strand
GCGTTGGCAGAGAAGACTGGTGGTTTAATCCCGGGTGCAAGAGCAGCCTCAAACATGGCGAAGTCACTCTTTACATAGCTAATAACATTTGTTCCGGGTATGCGAAATTCGTCACCCACGACAAGCGCGTGCGTTTTATTGATAGGATGGTGCTTGTTTTTTTCGAGCACGGCTGGGGTATTCATCCAAGCAAGCTGAGCGCCGGACTTATGGATCCTGGGCATACCATCCAACCTAAATGAGTAGAGACTGGCGTCCGCTGAGTGGAGTGATTCCAACTCGCTCAATCCCTCTAGCCAAGCTTTAGAAAAACTTTTCTCTTCTCGGGTGGCTTTGAATAGAAATGTCGCGAGTCGCTCAATCCAACGAAAGCGCTGCTGTAACCAGATAGTTATTGCAAACAACACACTTACAAGTGAGATAAGGGCTGAGAGAAATCCAACATGATTCTCGATCTCTGCCAAATTTGCTAAATTCACTATATCCTCCCAACAATTTTTTGTGCCTTCACAGCACATGCAGGATCAAGTCCTGTCGTCACGCTTCTGGCGCCCATCAGCCGAAGTTTCGCGCCCCCCTAATAATCCCCCCACAACGCCTGTATCGCCGCCAGTGCGGCGAGTGCCGCGGTTTCGGTGCGCAGGATGCGCGTTCCCAGTTTGACCGGGATAAATTTTGCGTGGTGCGCGGTGGCTGTTTCGATCTCGGAAAATCCGCCTTCCGGGCCGATCAGCAGGGTCAGCGGCTGTTCAGGCTTGGGCAGGTCGCGCAGGCTCAATGCCGCGTCCGGCGACAGCATCAGGCGCAGGCCGGCGAAGCCGCTGCCCAGCCAGTCGTTGAACTGGCGTATCGGCGCGACCGGGGGGATGCGGTTGCGCCCGCATTGTTCGCAGGCCGATATGACCACCCCTTGCCAGTGGCCGACCCGTTTGTCGGCGCGTTCGCCGGACAGGCGCACCACGCTGCGCTCACTGGCCAGCGGCTGGATCTGGGCGATGCCCAGTTCGGTGGCTTTTTGCAGGGTGAAATCCATCTTGTCGCCAGCGGAAATCGCTTGCGCCAGGGTGATGTGAAGCGGCGCTTCGCATTCGCGCGCGACGTGCGCGCCGACTTGGGCGGTGACCTGGTGCTTGCCGATTTCGGCGATATGCGCCGGGTATTCGCCGCCCGTGCCGTCGAACAGGATCAGTTCGTCGCCTTCGCGTAAACGCAATACCTTGGCGGCATGACGCGCCGCCTGCTCGGCCAGTGCGAGGCGCGCGCCGCTACTCAGTCGGTCGGGGGAATAAAATCTGGGAATCGCCACGATGTCCTAAAACCGGTTATTTTGATGTTAGTATAAGGTTAAATAGCGGGTTATTAAAAATTGCAAATTAAGGGATGCGATTTATGGTGAGTCTGGAAACGCCAGTCTGCGACTTCGGCTGGAAAGCATTGGATTTCGATCTGCCCGGTGTCGACGGCAAGCGCTATCGTCTTGCCGATTTGTGCGGCCCCAAGGGTTTGCTGCTGATGTTCATCTGCAATCATTGCCCCTATGTCAAATCCATCCGCGACCGTCTGGTGCGCGATTGCCGCGAACTGCAAGGTCTCGGGATCAATAGCGTGGCGATCATGGCCAACGACCCGGCGGATTACCCGGAAGATTCCTTCGATAACATGAAGCAGGTGGCGCAGGAATTCGCCTATCCCTTTCCCTATTTGTGGGACGAAAGCCAGCAAGTGGCGCAGGCTTACGGCGCGGTATGCACCCCGGATTTCTTCGGCTTCAACGCCGACCTCGAACTGCAATACCGCGGCCGCCTCGATGCCTCGCGCAAGGAAGCAGCGCCGGCCGATGCACGGCGCGACCTGTTCGAGGGCATGAAAGAGGTTGCACTGACCGGCAAGGGGCCGGCCGAGCAGATCCCCAGCATGGGGTGTTCAATTAAATGGAAATGAGAAATGGGTGATGCGGAATGGGTTTGCGCCCATCACCCATTACTCGTCACCCATCACCCGAAAATGCTCCTATCCGTCCTCGATACCATCAAGTCCGTCGCCCAGAGCGAGATCATGCCGCGCTACCTGAAAGTGGCACGCCAGCAGAAAAGCGACGGCAGCCTGTTCACCGAAGCCGATGTCGCGTCGCAAACGGCGCTGGTTGCCGGTTTGCGCCAAGTGCTGGATTGTCCGGTGCTGGGCGAAGAAATGTCGGTTGCGGAACAGGAAGGCCTGTGGCGCGATGCCAATGAAAGCGGGTTGTGGTGCATAGACCCCATTGATGGCACCTCCAATTTCGTCAACGGCCTGCCCTATTTCGCGGTTTCGGTCGGCCTGGTGCGCGGCGGCAGAAGCGTGCTGGGGGCGGTATACGACCCGGTGGCGGATGAAATGTTTTATGCCGAGCAGGGCTGCGGTGCTTTCCTGAACGGCGTGCAGTTGCCGATCAAGCCGCACGCGCCGCTGCTGCGCCATGCCATGGCGGCGGTCGATTTCAAGCGCCTGAGCAAAGACCTGGCGCGTGAGATCGCCGCGACGCCGCCGTTTTCGTCGCAGCGTAATTTCGGTGCCAGCGCGCTGGACTGGTGTTATACCGCCGCCGGGCGTTTCGACCTTTACCTGCACGGCGGACAGAAATTGTGGGATTACATCGCCGGCGCGCTGATCCTGGAAGAAGCCGGCGGTTCGCTTTGTACCTTGAATCGGGACGATTTTTGGCAGGACGATTTGTGGAAGCGCTCGGTCATCGCCGCACTCGATGCCGGGTTGTTCCAGGAATGGAAGGAGTGGGTGAGAAGCCGCTGCGATCAATAGGTTTGTTTTACCTGTTGCTTACTGACGCCGACCAGGCTGGAGTTAGTCTTATATCTTTTATTTATAAAAAAAACTCTGGAAACAAAAAAAATGTTTTATTGCCCATCTTCTTGCGAGTGGGTAATAATCGAGGTTTACTGAAAAATACCCCCTACGCAAAAAGGAATAAATCAGATGGCAACCCGTAAAGATCTAGCGAATGCAATTCGCGCCCTGTCGATGGACGCGGTGCAAAAAGCCAACTCCGGCCACCCCGGCGCGCCTATGGGCATGGCGGAAATCGCCGAAGTGGTGTGGAATCACCACCTGCGCCACAACCCGGCCAACCCCAAGTGGTTCGACCGCGACCGTTTCGTGCAATCCAACGGCCACGGCTCGATGCTGATTTATTCCCTGTTGCACCTGACCGGCTACGATCTGCCGATGGACGAACTGAAGAAGTTCCGCCAGATGCATTCCAAGACCCCGGGCCACCCCGAGTATGGTTACACTGTCGGCGTGGAAACCACCACCGGCCCGCTCGGCCAAGGCATCACCAACGCGGTGGGCATGGCGATGGCGGAAAAGCTGCTGGCCGCCGAATTCAACAAGCCCGACCATGAGATCGTTAACCATCACACCTACGTATTCCTCGGCGACGGCTGCATGATGGAAGGTATTTCCCACGAAGCCTGCGCGCTGGCCGGTACCTGGGGCTTGGGCAAGCTGATCGCCTTCTGGGACGACAACGGTATTTCCATCGACGGCCACATCGAAGGCTGGTACACCGACGACACCGCCAAGCGCTTCGAAGCCTACGGCTGGCACGTGATTGCTGGCGTTGACGGCCACGACTCGGTCGCCGTGGATGCCGCCGTGCAACTGGCGAAAAAGAACACCGACCAGCCCACCCTGATCTGCTGCAAGACGGTCATCGGCAAGGGCTCTCCCAATAAGGAAGGCACTCACGACGTGCACGGCGCCGCGCTGGGCGATGCCGAAATCGCCGCGACCCGCGCCAATATCGGCTGGAATTACCCGCCGTTCGAGGTTCCCGCCGATGTCTACGAAGGCTGGGATTGCCGCACCAAGGGCCAGGGGCTGGAAACCCTGTGGAACAACAAGTTCGCCGAATACACCAAGGCCTTCCCCAAGGAAGCCGCCGAGTTCAAGCGCCGCATGGCGGGCGAGTTGCCGAAGAACTGGAAGCAGCACGCTGCCGACTTCATTGCCAAGACCAACGAGAAGGCGGAAACCATCGCCACCCGCAAGGCTTCGCAGAACTGCATCAACGGCCTGGTGCCGGCGCTGCCCGAGTTCCTCGGCGGTTCCGCCGACCTGACCGGCTCGAACCTGACCAACTGGACGGGCGCACACCACGTCAAGGGCAAGAGCACCGGCAACTACATCAGCTACGGCGTGCGTGAATTCGGCATGTCGCACATCATGAATGGCATGGCGCTGCACGGCGGCCTGCTGCCGTTCGGCGGCACTTTCCTGATGTTTTCGGAATATGCCCGCAACGCACTGCGCATGTCGGCCCTGATGAAGCAGCGCGTGATCTACGTGTTTACCCACGATTCCATCGGCCTCGGCGAAGACGGCCCGACCCACCAGCCGGTCGAGCAGACCGCCACGTTGCGCATGATCCCCAACATGGATGTATGGCGTCCTTGCGATACGGTGGAATCCGCCGTGTCCTGGACAGCAGCAGTGGAAAAGACCACCGGCCCAAGCAGCCTGATTTTCAGCCGTCAGAACCTCAATTTCCAGAAGCGCGAAGCGGCGCAGATCGCCAACATCGCCAAGGGCGCCTACGTGCTGGCCGATGCGGCCAACCCCAAGGTGGTGCTGATCGCCACCGGCTCCGAAGTGCAACTGGCGCTCGACGCCAAGAAGGTGCTGGATGAGCAGGGCGTGGCCACCCGCGTGGTGTCGATGCCTTCCACCAACGTTTTCGACCGCCAGGATCAAGCCTACAAGGACAGCGTGTTGCCCAAGGGCATCAAGCGCGTTGCGGTCGAAGCCGGGATTACCGACGGCTGGTACAAGTACGTCGGCGACGGCGCGGTGGTCGGGATGCACAGCTTCGGCGAATCCGCCCCGGCTGGCGAACTGTTCAAGCACTTCGGCTTTACGGTCGAGAACGTGGTTAACACGGTTAAAGGCGTTCTGTAATACAGCGTTCATCGCCGGGGCGCAAAATGCTTTGTATCCCGGCGATCCAATAATTATTAGTTCAACTTCCAAGGAGTAGATTATGACCATTAAAGTGGGTATCAACGGTTTTGGCCGCATCGGCCGCATGGTGTTCCGCGCTGTCGCCAAGGATTTCAAGGACATCGAGATCGTCGCGATTAACGACCTGCTTGAGCCAGACTACCTGGCCTACATGCTGAAATACGACTCGGTGCATGGCCGTTTCAACGGCGATGTTTCCATCGACAACGGCAGCATGGTGGTTAACGGCAAGAAGATCCGTCTGACCGCCGAGCGCGACCCGGCCAACCTGAAGTGGAACGAAGTGGGCGCCGACCTGGTAATCGACTGCACCGGTTTCTTCCTGACCAAGGAATCCTGCGAAGCGCACATCAAGGCTGGCGCCAAGAAGGTAGTCCAGTCCGCTCCTTCCAAGGACGACACCCCGATGTTCGTGTACGGCGTGAACCACGACAAATATGCCGGCGAAGCCATCGTTTCTGCCGCTTCCTGCACCACTAACTGCCTGGCACCGGTCGCCAAGGTGTTGAACGACAACTGGGGTATCAAGCGCGGCCTGATGACCACCGTGCACGCTGCCACGGCCACCCAGAAGACCGTCGACGGCCCGTCCAACAAGGACTGGCGTGGTGGCCGCGGGATCCTGGAAAACATCATCCCGTCCTCTACCGGCGCCGCCAAGGCCGTCGGCAAGGTCATCCCCGAGTTGAACAAGAAGCTCACGGGCATGGCCTTCCGCGTCCCGACTTCCGACGTTTCCGTGGTCGACCTGACCGTGGAGCTGAACAAGGAAGCCGCCTACGAAGACATCTGCAAGGCCATGAAGGCTGCCTCCGAAGGCGCAATGAAGGGCGTGCTGGGCTACACCAACGAGAAAGTGGTCGCCACCGACTTCCGCGGCATGAGCGCCCCGTCGGTATTCGACGCCGAAGCCGGTATCGCGCTGGACACCACCTTCGTCAAGGTAGTGGCCTGGTACGACAACGAGTACGGCTACACCTGCAACATGTTGCGCTTGGTGCAGCACGTTTCGAAGTAATAAATGTAGGGTGGGTTAGGCCTACCCTCTCTCCAACTCTCTCCCAAAGGGAGAGAGGGCGATCGTTCCCTCCCCCGCTAGCGGGGGAGGGTTAGGGAGAGGGAAGATTTGGCCGTAACCCGCCGTTCGTTTGATGGGTTACGCCGTTCGCGGCTAACCCATCCTACATTTCCAAATTGAGCTGTAAGGCATAGGCCCACCTATCCCTTACAACTTACTTTCACAGGAGTATCACCATGAATGTAATCAAAATGACCGACCTGGATTTGAAAGGCAAACGCGTCTTCATCCGCGCCGACCTCAATGTCCCCGTCAAGGAAGGCAAAGTCACTTCCGATGCCCGTATCAGCGCCTCCATGGCCACCATCGAGCACGCCATGAAGGCCGGCGCCAAGGTGATGGTGACTTCCCATCTGGGGCGTCCCACCGAAGGCGAATGGAGCGAAGAGATTTCCCTCAAGCCGGTGGCCGACGTGATGGCTGCCAAGCTGGGCAAGCCGGTGCGCCTGATCAAGGATTGGGTGGACGGCGGTTTCGACGTTGCCGAAGGCGAAGTCGTGCTGCTGGAAAACTGCCGCGTCAACAAGGGCGAAAAGAAAAACGTCGAGGAAACCGCCAGGAAATATGCCGCATTGTGCGATGTCTTCGTGATGGACGCCTTCGGTACCGCGCACCGCGCCGAAGCTTCCACCCACGGGATTGCCCAATACGCCCCGGTGGCTTGCGCCGGCATCCTGCTGACGGAAGAACTCGATGCGTTGACCAAGGCGCTGCTCAATCCGGCTCGCCCGATGGTGGCCATCGTCGGCGGTTCCAAGGTTTCCACCAAGCTGACGGTGCTCGAAAGCCTGTCCGAAAAAGTCGACCAGATGGTGGTCGGCGGCGGCATCGCCAATACCTTCCTCAAGGCGACCGGCAAGAATGTCGGTAAATCGCTGTGCGAAGACGATCTGGTTCCCACCGCCCAGGCGCTGATCACCAAGATGACCGCACGCAACGCGACCATTCCGATCGCCGTGGACGTGGTTGTCGGCAAGAAGTTCGACGCCGCCGAACCTGCGGTGCTGAAAGATGCCGGCGCGGTATCCGATGACGAGATGATTTTCGACATCGGCCCGAAGAGTGCGCAGGAAATTGCCGACATCATCATGAAGGCCGGTACCGTGGTGTGGAACGGCCCGGTCGGCGTGTTCGAATTCGACCAGTTCGGCGCGGGCACCAAGACCGTCGCGATGGCGATAGCCAACACCAAGGCCTTCACCCTGGCCGGCGGCGGCGACACCATTGCCGCGATCCAGAAATACGACATCTTCGACAAGGTTTCGTATATCTCCACCGCCGGCGGAGCATTCCTGGAATTCCTTGAAGGCAAGAAGTTGCCTGCCGTGGAAATCCTCGAACAGCGCGCAGCCAAATAATCCCAACCGGGGCGTGCAATTGCGCACTCCGGCACCTACAAGGTATCGACTGAAACGTATGCGTAGAAGAACCAAGATCGTCGCCACACTGGGGCCGGCTTCCAATACGCCCGAAGTGCTGGGCAAGATGTTGCAGGCGGGCGTTGACGTTGTAAGGCTGAATTTTTCCCACGGCTCAGCCGACGAACACATCGCACGCGCCGAGCAAGTGCGCCAGATGGCGCGCGAGATTCATCGTCCGGTGGGCGTGCTGGTTGACCTGCAAGGCCCGAAAATCCGCATCGGTAAATTTGCCGATGGCAAGATTACCCTGAACCGCGGCGACCATTTTATCCTCGACGCCAATTGCGCACTGGGCAACCAGGAGCGTGTCGGCCTGGATTACAAGGAGCTGGTCGAAGATGTCAGCCGCGGCACCACGCTGTTGCTCGACGATGGGCGCATCGTGATGTGGGTGGAAGAAGTGTCCGGTAACGAGATCATCTGCCAGGTGGTCAACGGCGGCGTGCTGTCCAACAGCAAGGGGATCAACCGTCAGGGCGGCGGCCTGTCGGCGGCGGCGCTGACCGACAAGGACGTGGAGGACATCAAGACCTCGGCTTTCCTGAAAGCCGATTACCTCGCGGTATCCTTCCCGCGCGACGGCGGCGACATGATGCTGGCGCGCCGCCTGATGCAGGCGGCGGGCGGCAAAAGCCAACTGGTGGCGAAAATCGAACGCGCTGAAGCGATTAACGCGCTGGACGGCATCCTGGCCGCTTCCGATGCGATCATGGTGGCACGCGGCGACCTCGGCGTGGAAGTCGGCGATGCCGCTGTGCCGGCGCTGCAAAAACGCATGATCAGGATGGCGCGGATGCGCAACAAGCTGGCGATTACCGCCACGCAGATGATGGAATCGATGATCAACAGCCCGATTCCGACGCGCGCCGAGGTGTCCGACGTGGCCAACGCGGTGATCGACGGCACCGATGCGGTGATGTTGTCAGCCGAGACGGCCGCCGGGATGTATCCGGTGGAAGCGATTGCGGCGATGGATCGCGTCTGCCTCGAAGCCGAAAAAGAGAAGATGACCGACGTGCTCAACCTCGATTTGAGC
>CALMWM010000246.1 GCA_937873435.1 uncultured Gallionellaceae bacterium | reverse complement strand
TGGGATTGCATCAGAAACTGTTTGTCGAAGCTAATCCTATTCCCGTCAAATGGGCCGTAGCACAAATGGGGCTGATCGGTGATGGTATCCGCTTACCTCTCACGCCACTTTCTGAAACCAATCAGGATGTCATGAAAAAAGCAATGCAGCAGGCAGGCATTGCAGTTTAAGTCTGATCACAGACCTAATTACATTAAGGGTAGCGATGATAGGCCGCAAATTCGTTGGAAGTTGTTTGATGGCAGCAATGGTGGTGACGATCGCCGGCTGCGGTTCCTATTCAATATTGGAGAGCAAAAAGGTCGATTACAAGTCTTCCGGGAAATTGCCGCCGTTGGAGATTCCGCCCGATTTGACGACACTTACCGCCGACGACCGGTTTGCTGTGCCGGATATTAATCCTCAGGGAAGTGCCACATTTTCTGCCTACAACAAAGATAGAGGTGGGCAGCCGCAGGTCAGCCAAAGCAACCTGCTGCCTTCCCAGGATAAAGTGCGTGTAGAGCGTTCCGGCACCCAGCGCTGGCTGGTCGTCAATGCTACGCCGGAGCAGGTATGGCCGGTCATCAAGGAGTTTTGGCAAGAGATGGGTTTCCTCATCAAGGTTGAGGTGCCGGAGTCAGGGGTGATGGAAACCGACTGGGCAGAAAACCGCGCCAAGATTCCTCAAGACCCAATTCGTAGTGTGTTGGGCAAGGTAATGGATGGTCTGTACTCTACTGCGGAGCGCGACAAGTTCCGCACCCGTCTGGAGCGTGCCGGGCAAGGATCGACGGAGATTTATGTCAGCCATCGCGGCATGTTGGAGGTCTACGAGGGTAATGCTTCCGGGGCCAACAGCGGGCGCACCGTGTGGCAACCGCGGCCAGCCGACCCGGAGTTGGAAGCAGACATGTTGCGCCGCCTGATGGTGCGTTTTGGGGTCGATGAAGCACGTGCCAAAACACTTATGACCGCAGACGGTCTAACAGAACGCGCGAAAATTACCCGCACCAAGGAAGGCACAGGCACCTTGGTCATGGTCGACCCATTCGACCGTGCATGGCGTCGAGTCGGGCTGGCTTTGGATCGTGTCGGCTTCACCGTCGAAGACCGGGACCGTACCAAAGGTATTTATTATGTCCGCTATGTCGACCCGGAAGTGGATGGCGCAAGAGGCGAGAAAGGATTCCTTTCCAAGCTGGCCTTCTGGAAAGACAATGGAAAGAATCCGAACAAGAACGAGCAGTATCGCATCCAGATCAGCGAGGCGAATGGCAGCAGTGTCGTGAGTGTGCTGAAAAAGGATGGCTTTGCTGAGAATTCCGAAACCGCTAATCGTATTCTGACCCTGTTACACGAACAGCTTAAATGAGATTTGCCTCGCTGGGCAGCGGCAGTCGGGG
>CALMWM010000245.1 GCA_937873435.1 uncultured Gallionellaceae bacterium | reverse complement strand
GGATCGAGCAGGTGAACCAGGCGATCACCCAGATGGACGAAGTCACCCAGCAGAATGCCGCGCTGGTGGAAGAAGCCGCCGCCGCCGCCGAATCGCTGGAAGAGCAGGCACAGAATCTGGCTCGGTCGGTCAGTGTATTCAAGCTGGACAGCAAGGCGGGGATGGGCATGGCGGTGGCGCGTAGTGCCGCCAAGCCGACGCAGGCCGCGCATAAGCCTGCTGCCATCGCTCACAAGCCGGCGGCACACAAGGCCGGTGCCAAACCGGCTAAGTCTGCGGAAGGCGACGACGATTGGCAGGAGTTTTGATAAAGGCAGAGGCTGGAGACCAGCCTCTCTAACCGATAAAACCAAGTTATACTTGGCGCTGTTAAGCATTTGAAAAGCATCCTCAAGGAATAAGGAGACCCTAATGACGCAAACATCCACTCAGGAAACCACATCCGGCGCAGCCACCCAGCAGGGCAACGAGTTTCTCACTTTTACCCTGGGCAAGGAAGAATACGGCATCGAGATTCTCAAGGTGCAGGAAATTCGCGGTTACGATGCGGTCACCTCGCTGGCCAACACGCCCGAATTCATCAAGGGTGTGATCAACCTGCGTGGCATCATTGTCCCGATCGTTGACATGCGCATCAAGTTTCATCTCGGCAGCGTCGAATACAACCAGTTCACCGTGGTGATCATTCTCAACGTCGCCAATCGCGTGGTGGGCATGGTGGTGGACGGCGTCTCCGACGTGATCACCCTCAACCCCGACCAGGTCAAAGCGGCACCGGAATTCGGTTCGACCATCGACACCAAATACGTTATGGGACTCGGCACCGTGGACGAGCGTATGTTGATCCTGGTCGACATCGAGAAATTGATGACCAGCCGCGACATGGAGCTGGTCGATATCGCAATCGCCTGACCGATTTAAATAGTGGACGAAGGGAAAATAATAATGGCTAGTACGAACATGAAAGTAGGCACCAAGCTCGGCCTGGGATTCGGCGCAGTGATCGTCATGCTGATCATCATCGCAGTCATCAGCATCATGAACATGAAAAAGCTGAGCGGCGAAGTCGACGACATGGTCAACGACAAATTTCCCAAAACGGTATGGGCCAATAACGTCATCAACCAGATCAACGTGATCGCACGCGCAATGCGGAATACCCTGATCATGAAGGACAAGGATGCCGTCCAAAAGGAACTGACGCGCATCAATGACTCCCGCAAGGTCATCCTGGAAAACTTCGACAAGCTGGAAAAAACCATCCTGAGCGAAGGCGGTAAGGTCATGCTCAAGAAAGCCCTGGATGCCCGCGCCAAATATGTCGGCTCGCAAGACCAGTTCCTCAAGCTGAGCAGCGAAGGCAAACAGGCCGAAGCCACCGATTACCTGCTGACGGAAACGCGCAAGCTGCAAAACGAGTACATCGCTGCAGTCAACGAACTGATCGAATACCAAAGCAAACTGATGACCGATTCGGGCAAACAGGCCTCCGACGCGGTCAGCAGCGCGATGACCATCATCATCGTGATCGGCCTGATCGCACTGGTGGTCGGCATCGTCGTCGGCTTCCTGATCACCCGCGG
>CALMWM010000244.1 GCA_937873435.1 uncultured Gallionellaceae bacterium | reverse complement strand
CGGCGCGCCGAGATCGAGGCTGATGTCCGACAAATCGATGTTGGACGCAGCCAGCGGTGGCGTTTCGGTCTCTGCGGCTTCTTCACCGAGGTTGAAATCGAAGTCGAGCATGGCTTCGTCGCTCATCGTCGGCGGTGAAATCAGGATGGATTCTGGTTCGGCTTCATCTGCGGCAACGACTTCCGGTTTGGACTCCTCGACGGACAGAACAACTAAATCGGCTGGCGCCTCCGAAATTTCCACAGTTTCCGCACTTAACTCGGGTTCCACAGCCACTACGGGCTCCGCAGTTATTTCAGGTTCTGCGACCGCTTCGGCATCTGTGACCTCAGGAGCGAAGTCGGAGAGATCAAACAGCATGGTTTCATCGAATTCCGGCTTCGCCGCTACCGCCGGCACCTCAACCGAGGGCGAAACCTCTGCTTGCTCAACCTTTTCCGCTTCATTTTCCGACGGTATTTCCAGGTCGAAATTCAGCATATGCTCGTCTATGTCCGATTCCTCAGGAGTAGCTTCCACCGACTCTTCCTGGGCTTGAGCAGGCAGTTCAAGATTGAAATCAACCAGATTCTCGGCAACAGGCTCTTCGGCAGCTGTCTCCTCCGCCTGGGCAGCCGGCATTTCGAGATCGAAATCAAGCAGGTTCTCATCGGCCTGCGGCATCTCAGGCTCAGGCTCTATCTCCTCCTGCGGCGCAGAAACTTCTTCCTGATCGAGTTCCTGTTCGAGGTTGAAATCGAGACCCGACGCCTGCTCTTCAACTTGCTCATCGGCTGATGCTCCCTCCAGCGGCATGTCTACATTGGCTTCTTCCGCCGTACTCGCCGTGTCCAGGTTGAAATCCAGATCCGGCGAAGCATCCACGGCAGCCTCTGATTCACCGAATGCCGAGACGTCCTCCGCGTCCGGCTCTACCATTTCTGCCGACTCACCGCCTCCGTACAAGGGATTGCTCGCGTCCAGCCCGCGCCCCATTTCAGCTGCTTTTTCCCAGTCCGGGTTGGGAGAGCCGCCAGTCGCCACGTAGAGCTGGCGTGCCAGCGCCTCGTAGGACCCCTGATCTTTTCGGTTGGAATAAATCTCCAGCAATTTGAGGTGGATTTCATAGCGTTGCGGATCACGCGCCATCGCTTCGCGCAGGATTTCCTCGGCCTGCACATCGCGCCCATAGGCCATGTAGACCTCGGCCTCGGCGATGGGATCGACATCGGTGGTATCGATGCTGCCCATTCCGGTTTGGGTAAAGTCGGTCAAGCCCGCCGAAAAATCAGTTGCACTGCCTGACGATGGGTGGCGATCTTCCGGCAGGGTACGATGAGCGGGCATTGCGCGCATTACATCGCCCATCGCTCCGCCGCCCTTCTTGCGCCGCGCAACCAATGCACGCACACCGAACAATCCGCCCAGTAGCACTGCAAGAGCGCCGCCTCCGAGCGCTAGCGGGTTACCCAGTAATTCGCCAAGGAAGGATGGCTGCGCGGCGGCCGGCTGCGGAGGCTGCAATACGACCACCTTGGGCTTAGGCTTGGGTTTCGGCTGCTCTTCCGCCACCACGGCGGATGTTGGAAGCGCTGGCATTTCTACCTTGGGTGCTGTCTCGACGACAGGTGCCGGCTCGGCCTTCTTTTCTTCGGCAACCGGTTTGGTTGGCGGTTGCTCCGGCGGCAAGGCTGCGGGCGGCTTGCCCTTTTGCAAATCGGCCATGCCCTGGTTGCGGATTTCCAGCAGGCGTTGCATGTCCCGGATACTTTTTTCCAGCTCGCTGATACGCTGGTTGGCATCGCGGATTGCCTTGTCGCGCGCGATCTCATCGTCCTGAGAGGTGGCCTTGCCGGGTTTGCCGCCGACGCTTTCACTCTTGGAGAGTTTCAGCACGTCTTTCGCCGTTTCCCTGGCAGCTGCCTTATCCTCTACCGCTGCAATAATTTTGCCGCCCGCAGCTTGGCGCGGTATATCGTCATGCACTGGCTTGGCTGTTTCTACTGCGCCTGCGAGTTTCTGCCGGTAGGCATTCCAGTCGGCGGCTTGCACGCGAATTTCCTTGGTGGCCTCGCTCTTGTCCATGGCGGATACTTCGCCGGATTCGGGAATACGCAGAATCTGCCCGGTTTTCAGGCGGTTCATGTTGTTGCCGGCGAATGCCTGCTGGTTGGCACGGAACAGCGCAACCAACATCTGCTCCACATTCACGCCTTCGGATTTTACCGTTGAAGCAATCTTGTTCAGCGTTTCGCCAGATTTAACCGGGCCATAGGTTTCGCCCTTGGCCTCGCGTTGAGTCACCGGCTTGATTCCAGCTTTGGCGACACGAGCTGTTTCTTCCCTGGCGCGCTTGCCTTTCGCCGGCACCATTTCGGCGGAAGTGGCCGGCACTACCGCCTTGGCCGCATCTACCGGCGGCAGCGCCTTGGCGATAGGCACCTCCACCGGCACGGCCGGCTGCTGTTTTGCTACAAGACCGGGGGGATCGAGAAGGACGGTGTATTCACGCAGCAATCTGCCGGATGGCCAGTTGACTTCGACCAGCATGTCGAGGAAAGGCTCGTTGATCGGCTGCGGGCTGCTCAACTTGACGAACCATTGCCCGGTCTTTTTTTGCTCGATGTTAAAACGCAAGGAGATCAGCGCGACGGAACGCTCAACCTTGGCATCCTGAAAAGCTTCCGGTGGCGCAAGACGAGCTGCGAGAGAGCCTTCTTCGTTACGATCCACCGCCAGCAGTTCGATTTCACCGCGAAACGGCTGCCCCAAGCCCGACATGACGGTCAACTTACCCAGTCCGACAGCATGCGCCGCCTGCGGCGCAAATAATACGCCGGCGCTGATCAACGCACTGATGATTGTTTTGCGCACCACGCCACCCTCGATATTTTTAGATACTATTCAAAATAACATCATGCAGTTAGGGATGCAAGCTAAACTTAAACTTACAAATGCCACGACAATATGGCGGCGAATGCGATCACGCCTCTACCAGAATGCGCAGCATACGGCGCAACGGCTCGGCAGCCCCCCACAGCAACTGGTCGCCAACGGTGAATGCGGACAGGTATTGCGGCCCCATGTTGAGCTTGCGCATCCGCCCTACCGGCACGGTCAACGTTCCGGTGACAGCCGCCGGGGTGAGCTCCTTCATGGTGATCTCGCGGTCGTTGGGGACCACTTTCACCCAGTCGTTATGTGCAGCGATGATGCCGTGGATTTCGTCGAGCGGCACATCCTTGGTCATCTTGATGGTCAGCGCCTGGCTGTGGCAACGCATTGCACCGACACGCACGCACAAGCCGTCGATGGGGATCTGGTTGCCGGAGCGGCCCAAAATCTTGTTACACTCGACTTGGGCTTTCCACTCTTCCTTGCTCTGGCCGGATTCGAGCTGCACGTCGATCCACGGAATCAGCGAGCCGGCCAGCGGTACCGGCCATGCGTCCAACGGATAACGCTCGGAACGGATGAAATCGGCGACCTTCTTGTCGATTTCCAGGATCGCCGAGGCCGGATCGTCAAGCAATGCCTTTACTTCGCCATTGACCGCGCCCATTTGCTGGATCAGTTCGCGCATATTGCGTGCACCGGCGCCGGAGGCGGCCTGGTAGGTCATCGGGCTGATCCACTCGATCAAATCTTTGTCGAACAAGCCGCCGATCGCCATCAGCATCAGGCTGACGGTGCAGTTGCCGCCGACGTAGGTCTTGATGTCTTTGGCAATGCCGTCCTGGATCACGTTCTTGTTGACCGGGTCGAGGATGATAATGGCGTCGTCCTTCATGCGCAGCGTGGAAGCGGCGTCGATCCAGTAGCCCTTCCAGCCGGCAGCACGCAACGGCCCGTAAACTTCCTTGGTGTAATCGCCGCCCTGGCAGGAAATAATCGCATCCATCGCCTTGAGTTCTTCGATATTTTTGGCATCCTTCAGCGGCGGCACATCCTTGCCGATGCTCGGCCCATTGCCGCCCGGATTCGAGGTAGTGAAAAACACCGGATCGATCACCGCAAAATCGTTTTCCTCGCGCATCCGCTGCATCAGCACCGAACCGACCATACCACGCCAACCAACCAAACCCACTTTCATCATTTTCTTAGCCTCGAATCATTCAATATTCTAAATTACAGCGCCGCCACTACCGCGTCGCCCATTTCGCTGCACGATACCTTCTGCGTCCCGGCGACAAAAATATCGGCAGTGCGCAAACCATTCGCCAGCACCTTCTTCACCGCATTCTCGATACGTTGCGCCGTCGTCTCGTCGTTGAAGGTGTAGCGCAACATCATCGCCGCCGACAGGATGGTCGCCAGCGGATTGGCAATGTTCTTGCCGGCGATGTCCGGCGCTGAACCATGGCTCGGCTCGTACATCCCCTTGTTGTTGCTGTCGAGCGAGGCCGAGGGCAACATGCCGATGGAACCGGTCAGCATCGATGCCTCGTCGGACAGGATATCGCCGAAAATATTGCCGGTGACGATCACGTCGAACTGTTTGGGCGCACGCACCAGTTGCATCGCGGCGTTATCCACGTACATGTGCGACAACTCGACATCCGGATAGTCCTTGGCGATTTCGATCATCACTTGGCGCCACAGTTCGGTGGTCTCCAATACGTTGGCCTTGTCCACCGAGCACACCTTGCGGTTGCGCTTGCTGGCGATGCCGAACGCGACATGGCCGATGCGGCGGATTTCCGACTCGGAGTAGCGCATGGTGTTGTAGCCTTCGCGCTCGCCGTTGGCCAGGGTATGGATTCCGCGCGGCTGGCCGAAATAGATGTCGCCGGTGAGTTCGCGCACGATCATGATATCCAGCCCCGACACCACTTCCGGCTTGAGGGTGGAAGCATCCGCCAGTTCCGGGTAAAGCAGCGCCGGACGCAGGTTGGCGAACAGGTTGAGTTCCTTGCGAATACGCAGCAGGCCTTGTTCCGGGCGCATCGGGCGCGGCAGGGTATCGTATTGCCAGCCGCCGACTGCGCCGAGCAGCACCGCATCGGCATCCTGTGCCAATTTCAGGGTTGCCGCCGGCAGCGGGTCGCCCGAGGCGTCGTAACCGGCGCCGCCGATCGGCGCCTGTTCCATCTCGATTTTCAGGCCGTCCTTGGACAGCGCCTGCAACACCTTGCTCGCCTGCGCGACGATTTCCGGGCCGATGCCGTCACCCGGCAAAACTGCGATTTTCATTGATTTCCCTTAAATTAAACGAATAACCACGGCGCTTCTGACTTGCGCCGCTCTTCGTAAGCCTTGATCTTGTCGGCCTGTTGCAAGGTCAAACCGATGTCGTCAAGGCCGTTGAACAGGCAATATTTGCGGAATTCGTCCACGCCGAAGGAAAAGCTTTTTCCGCCTGGCGTGAAGACGGTCTGCGCCGCCAAATCGACGACAAGGCGATAACCTTCGCTGGCCGCCGTTTCGCGGAACAGCAGATCGACATCGGCAGTGTCCAGCACGATAGGCAGGATGCCGTTCTTGAAGCAATTATTGAAGAAAATATCGGCGAAGCTGGGCGCAATCACCGCGC
>CALMWM010000243.1 GCA_937873435.1 uncultured Gallionellaceae bacterium | reverse complement strand
CGCGGTGAACGCGGCTGATACCAGGCGCTATTTCTCCCGGCGGGGCGATGTTCCAGTCCCATTGCGCGAAAGCCTGGCGCGACAAATCGAATTTAGCGGCGAAATCTACTAATTCGACGATTTCACCGTTATCCCCATAAGTGGTTTGCGCCGCGTCCGCCAGCAGGCACGCCGGTGCCGCGAATGCGGCGAGATAGTCCAGGTGCTGCTGCATCAGCCGCGTACGCCCTTTTTCCAGTGTGGCTTCGTCGATTCCGGGAAACCGCTGGCGTAGCCAGCCCAGCGGCAACAGCGGTAATTGGGACAGCAGGTTGACCGAGGCCACCCAGTCGACAGTCGCGTCGTCGAGAAAACGGGTCGGCGGCGGCAGGTTCAGATTGTCCGGCGTCAAATCCGCCAAGCGCCTCAGGAATCCGGTCACATCCCAGGAAATGCACTGCACATTGCCATGACGCCGTGCCTCCCGGCGGACTTCCGGCAGGTGGATGAGATCGACCAGGTGCACCTTCTCAAAGCGCTGTGCCAGTTCATTCAGCGGAATATCCAGCAGCAGCCCGGAGCCGAGTACCAGCGCGCTACGGAAACTACGGCAGGATTGCAGGGATTCGAGCAGTGCCGCCCGGCTGTGTTCCAGATGTGGTTGCCAAGCTGTCTTGCAGCGCCGGTAACGCGAGCGGATGCCGATACTCTCGCGCAGGTAGCCGAGTTTGCGGGCGAGCGGCGGGCAATCGGCGATCAGGTAGGTGAGCCATTCGGCGAGCATGTCGGCGCAGTTGGCGGCCAGCTTGCCGTTATTATTCCGGGGTGCCGCGCAGACGCTGGCGTTCGGCCTGATATTGGTCGTAGTCCAGCGGCTTGGCATCCGCAGTGCTTTCGGATGGCGGTTTCAGCGCCTGGTTGCGCGTCCGTGTGCCTTCGTAGATACCGCGATACAGCCCGTCGCTGTTGCAGCCGGCCAGCAGCGCGACTGCCATGGCCATGAGGAGGGTGGCGGGGATTCTGTCCATGCCCGCCAGTTTACTTGGGAAGCGGGAAATTTTCATCCCGAGCCGATTACTTGGTGCGCGGGCGCTCCGAAGCCTTGTAGTTGCTGAAGTGTCCTTCGCGTGCCGCCTGGCTGCGCGCTTTGGCGACAATGCCGGCGGTTTGACCTTGCGGCGCGGGGCATGACAACTGTTTTTCCAGATGCGTGCTGCCGCAGCCTGGGCACACCGGAATAGCGGATGTCCTGACCAGCAACTCGAAGGTTTTGTTACAGTCATTGCAACGGAAGTCGAAGATAGGCATGGGGTCTCCTGTCGGGTTTCCAACAAAAATATGTTGTCCATCTAGGCTGAGCAAAATTGGTGCCTGATTTGCCTGATTTCCGAGGAGATGAAAACCGCCAATGCCGTGATTTGGCCTGTTTCGGCAGGGGTGGTACGATACCACTAAATTTAATGCATCTAGGCAATTAGGGCTTTGCCGCGACTGCGAAGCAACAAGAAGAACATTTCACTTGGACTTCATCCATCATGCACATCCTGTTAGCCGACGATTCACGCGCCATATCCCTGCCCATCATCGCTTTCCTCGAACAGCAGGGTCACAGGGTCACCTACGCACGCAACGGCCTTGAAGCCCTGGAGTTTTTTAATGTCGAGCATCCCGACCTGATTCTGATGGACGTGATGATGCCGGAAATGGACGGCATGGAAGCCACCCGGCGCATCAAGGCGCTCGGTGGCGAACGCTGGATTCCTCTGATCATGATGACCGGTCTGGAAAGCAAGGAAGACCTGGTTCTCGGCATAGAAGCCGGGGCCGACGACTACCTGACCAAGCCCATCGTGCCCGAGATACTCGCCGCGCGCATCGGTTCGATGCAGCGCATCGCGATGATCCAGAATCGCCTGTTCGGTATTCTCGACAATGTTTATGAGGGCATCATCACCATCGACGCCCAAGGTATTGTCAGTGCCTTCAACAAGGGAGCGGAGCGGATTTTCGGTTACGATGCCAACGAAGTCATCGACTGCAACGTCTCGATGCTGATGCCATCGCCCTATCACGAAGAACACGATGGCTACCTCGCGCGCTACCAGCGGGAAGGCAAGCCCCGCGTGATCGGCATCGGCCGTAAGGTCAGGGGCAGGTGCAAGAACGGCGAAACCTTCGCCATGAGGCTGGCGGTGACCGAAATCAAGTACGCCGAAGGGCGCCAGTTCATCGGGTTGGTGCAGGATATTTCCGTCGAGGAAGAGGCGCAGCAGAAAGTCGAATACATGGCGAAGCACGACGCCCTCACCGGCCTGCCCAATCGCGCCCAGTTCAACGAGGCGCTCGCCCATGCGTGCCGGGTGTCCGCCGAACAACCGAGCACCGTGTTGTTCATCGATCTGGATGGCTTCAAGCCGATCAATGACGGGCTTGGCCACGAGGCCGGCGACCAGGCGCTGATCGCCGTGGCCCAGCGGCTGCGCCACACCTTGAAGGAAGGCGATTTTGTCGCACGCCTCGGCGGCGACGAGTTCGTCGCCATCTTCGCGGACATAGGGCAACCCGAGCAGGCCTTGGCGGCCGGTCAGCGTCTGCTCGACGCAATCACTCCACCCATGGATCTGCTGGGCAATACATGCAAACTGGGTGCCAGCATCGGCGCCGCCCTGATTCCCTCCCAAGGCAACACGCCAACGGAAGTACTGACCCTGGCCGATCACGCGATGTATGCCGCCAAGCGGGCGGGCAAAGGCCGCGTGACGCTGGCAGAAAGTTGAATGCCATACTATTCTAGTATTGTATTATTTTTATTGGTTTGCCAATACGCCATCGTCCCAGCCGGGTTCGCCCGGCAGAACCAAGGAGTCCGCCATGACCCGGATCGCCCTCTTGCTGACCGTCTTGCTGTCGCTCATTCTGGCCGCCTGCGACAAGGCACCCCAGCAGGCCAAGGAACTCCAATACAGCAGCGGCCCCGGCAGCAGTGCCGTACCGGTTTACCGATTCGCCGTCCACCCCCTTCACAACCCCAAGAAACTTGCCCAGGCCTACCAGCCGCTGATCGACTACCTCAATCAGGGCGCAAGCGAAGTCCGATTCGAACTCGAAGCCTCGCGCGATTACCATGCTTATGAAGAGAAGTTCCGGGCACGCGCGCCGGAATTCCTGCTGCCCAATCCCTGGCAGACGCTTCAGGCAATGAAAGTCGGATATCGCGTCATTGCGATGGCTGGAGACGCCGCGGATTTCAAGGGCGTTTTCATCGTACGCAAGGATAGCGGCATCAAGTCGCCCGCCGACCTCAAGGGCAAGGTAGTGAGCTATCCGTCGCCTACCGCTCTGGCCGCAGCCATCATGCCGCAGTATTTCCTGCACACCAAGGGCATAGACATCAACAAGGATGTACAGAGCAGCTATGTGGGCTCGCAGGAATCCTCCATCATGAGCGCTTACCTGGGCAAGTCCGCCGCCGGCGCGACATGGCCGCCACCCTGGCGGCTATTCCAAACCGACCACCCCGCCGAGGCCGCGCAACTCGAACTGATATGGGAAACCCCGCCGCTAATGAACAACTCGGTGATGGTGAGGGACGATGTGCCGGAGACAGTGCGGGAAAGAGTGCGGCACGCACTCCTCGACCTTGGGAAAACTCCGGAAGGCAAGCTCATTCTGTCCGGCATGGAAACCGCACGCTTCCACGCTACAGACGACGCCAGCTACAACCTCGTGCAGGAATATATTGCCCGCTTCGAGAAGGAAGTGCGTCCGGTGGAACTCAAGTAATGAGCGCCTGGCTGAATAAACTGCTCTTGAGCAGCGTCCGCCGCCAATTGATCGTCGGCGTCGTACTCGTCAATGCCGTCATGATGATCCTGTTCGTCTGGGATTCGACCCGACGCCAGCAGGACATGCTGCTGCTGCAACAGGTCAGCCAGGCCGAAGCGCTAGCCAAAAATCTTGCCACCTCGACCGCGGTCTGGCTTGCCGCACGCGACTATAGCGGCTTGCAGGAGATCGTCGAGGCGCAGCGGCGCTACCCCGACTTGTCGCATGCGATCATTCTTGACCTTTCAGGCCAGATTCTGGCGCATACCGACACTACCAAGCGCGGGCGTTACCTGACCGATCTCCCCAAGACGCCGGAATTGCGCATACTTCAGCAAAGCGCCGCGCTGGTCGATGTGGCGAATCCGATCCGCCTCGGCGAGAACCATATCGGCTGGGTGCGCATCGGCATGGCGCAAGACACCATGGGCGCCAGACTGGCGAAAAGCACCCGTAATGGCGTAATCTATGCGGCCCTGGCCATCCTGTTCAGCGCCTTGGTGGCGGCTTTCGTGGCGCGCCGCCTGACCCGCCGCTTATATGCCATTCAGGAAGTTACCGATGCGGTACAGGCCGGACAAACCGGACTGCGCGCCAATGTCGCGGGGACCGACGAGGCGGCGCAACTGGCCCGCCGCTTCAACGACATGCTCGACAAGCTGGCGCTGCGCGAAGGCGAACTGCTTGCCTCGCGCGATGCCTCGCGGCTGCAGGCGCGAGCCATCGAGGAAAGCCCTGTGATGGTGGTTATCACCGACCCGCAAAGCGACATCGAGTACGTGAACCCGGCCTTTACCCGAGTGACTGGATTCCAGCCGGATGAAATCCGGGGGCGCAATATCCGCTTTATCCAGAGCGGGGAAACGGCGCGTGAAGTCCATGAGGAACTGCTTGCCAAGCTGGGTCGGGGGGAAAACTGGAAAGGGCAACTGCTGAATCGCAAAAAAGACGGCAGCCCTTACTGGGTCGAGACCAACATCTCGCCGGTGCGCGACGCAGACGGACGGATCGTCAACAACGTGGCGATCTCGGAAGACATTACTGAACGCAAGCAACTGGATGAGGAGTTGGCGCATTACCGCACCCATCTGGAGGACATGGTGGAGGCGCAAACCGCCAACATCAAGGCCATCGTCGATACTGCGGCGGACGGCATCGTTACCATCGACCAACGGGGCAATGTACTGACTTTCAACGCGGCTGCCGAAAGAATGTTCGGATACGCAGCAGAGGAAATTCTCGGACGCAACGTCAATCTGCTGATGTCCGAGCACCAACGCACCGCTCACGATACCTATTTGCAGCGCTATCTCGACGGCGGAACGGCGCACGTCATCGGCACCGGGCGGGAAGTTGCGGGTTGCCACAAGGACGGCAGCAACTTCCCGCTTTATATCGCGGTGAGTGAAATGACCATCGGCGGAGAAAAGCGCTTTACCGGCATCCTGCGGGACATCTCAGTGCAAAAGGAAACCGAGGCGGCGCTGATCCGCGCCCGTGAAGCCGCCGAAGCAGCGAGTCGAGCGAAGTCGAACTTCCTCGCCAACATGAGCCACGAAATTCGTACCCCGATGAACGCCATCATCGGCATGACCGACCTTGTCCTCGATTCTCCCTTGCAGGCAGAGCAGGAAAAGCTGTTGCGTTCGGTGGCAGGCTCTGCCAAGTCTCTGCTCTCCATCATCAACGACATCCTCGATCTGTCCAAAC
>CALMWM010000242.1 GCA_937873435.1 uncultured Gallionellaceae bacterium | reverse complement strand
GTTGTTGGTGGGCTGCTATCCCTGCCAGGGATTTAGTCAGGGCGGCGTGCGCAAGGCGGATCGCAAGATCAACCGTCTGTATCTTGAATTCGCGCGGGCGCTGAGGGTGATTACACCAAAGGCTTTTATCGTGGAAAACGTGTCCGGCATGGTGCGCAAGAATTTCGCCCACTTGCTCGAAGACCAGTTCAAGGTTTTTCGTGAAGCTGGCTATCGCGTCAAGGCGCAAGTGCTGAATGCGGTAGATTATGGGGTCGCGCAGGAGAGAAAGCGCATCTTCATTGTTGGTGTCCGTGAGGATTTGGGAATTGAGTATGTGTTTCCTGATCCCACTCACGGAGAGGGTAGAGCGCATGCGCAACAATCCATCCAGGATGCCATCAGCGATTTACCATCATGGCCGGAAGGCGAATTTTACGCACGAGAATTTCATTGGTATTACCTGTCCCGCGACCGCCGCCGTGGCTGGGATCAGCCCTCCAAGACCATCGTGGCCAATCCGCGACACATGCCGCTACATCCCATGAGTCCGCCATTGAAAAAACTGGAACACAACGTCTGGCGTTTCGAAACTGATGAGCCAGCCCGCCGTTTCAGTTATCGCGAGGCAGCACGGTTACAAGGATTTTCGCAAGCTTTTACCTTCCCTGATTACGGTAGCCTGGATATGCGCTACAAGGTAGTCGGCAATGCAGTACCTCCACCATTGTTCGAGGCGGTAGCGCGAGCGCTGCCGGATGTGTGGGATTAAGTTGTTTTTAGGCTTGCCGCCTCGTGGATTTCCGAGGTGGCAGTAATATCTGGTGCGGAAAGCGAATATAAACTTGCCAGCCGAATGAACCGTAAACGGTCGATGACAATGGCTCGCGAAAAATCAGAACGCTTATGCCAGTCCATGCGTCCCTCATGTTCGATCGAAAGATCGAGTGGCATAAAATAATAGGTTGCCCACTCGTGCATTGTGTTCAGATGTCCAGCAAGATGGGCTGGGGATGCTTGCAGCATCTTGTCTGGCCAGCCGTTTTCCGTACAGCCGCACTGAGCAAATGCAATAGGAATTCCTTTGCGTTCGTCGCAAAGGTCGTGCCAGGCGACTAGATCGAGTCCGGCGTCTCCTGTGTCGCGTTTGGAAAAATTGTGTTTTTCAAGGTCAAGCTGGCCGCGCACGTCTTGCGTTAGCTTAGTCAGGCGGTCAAAAAGATGACCAGTATAGCGGGTGCTTTCTGCTGCACCAAAAGCGTGGACACTCGCCCCGTCAGGCATCAGTTTTTTGAATATTTCAAGCGAGGCACGCTCAAAAAGACCGGTCAGTGCCCGCCATCTTTTTTTGGGGCAATACCTCAAGGAAGAGGAAATCAGCAGGGAAAGATAAAACCGCTGCATGTCGTTCAGCGTTGACTTGAGCTTGATTTCCAGAGCATGTTCGTCAATCTCGAAAGGCCAGTCTGTAGAAAAGGCTTTTGCACGCCAGCGTAAATGCTTAAAGCAGTTTGCCGCATGTTGTTCATTTAAATCCGGTTTGGACAAAGCCTCTTCCGTTGTTGTGTCGTCGTTTTCATCATCATCAAACTCGTCATCGGAGAGGGAATCTGTGGTGTTGGCAATTTGCTCGTCAATTGCTTCTGATAGAGCATCACGGGAAAACCGGTGGTCGGTGTGAGACAGGCAGCGCAATTCGATATAGTCGCACCAGTGGTAGAGTTCGTGCCGACCTGCTTTGGGTGGCTCGGTTATATTTTTGAAAATCGGTTCACTCATCCTGGTCTGCTTTCTGCTTTGCACGAATAGCATCCCGGATTTGTATCGAGAGTTTGCGGATGTTTTCTGCGCGCTCATCTTCTCCCGGCTCAGGTTCATCGATCATGGGTATCCATTCCCATGCATCCTTGAGTTTTTTTTCGACTGCTTTAAGGGCGAGATTCAGCGCTTGAGCGGGTCCCTTGCTAAGTTGATATGCGCTGTCCAGATTGCCGTCTCGAATTAGCATTGATTCCGCTTCTGGTGATTCAACCACGGCGGCTAGTGTAGTGCTTCGTTTTTCTTTGAACCAAGCTTGCGGTTGGCTCGAATGAC
>CALMWM010000241.1 GCA_937873435.1 uncultured Gallionellaceae bacterium | reverse complement strand
GGCTATGCACAATCCACCGCATCCCGGGGCGTTTATTCAAGAGGTTTACCTTACGCCAAACAAAATCAGTTGCAGGGAACTCGCCCTCAAATTGGGCGTTGCCGCATCGACCCTTAACCGCGTCTTGAACGAAGCCAGTGGCGTGAGCCCGGAAATGGCTCTTCGCCTCTCAAAAGCATTAGGGCGTTCCCCCGAAAGCTGGTTGACGATGCAAGACAATTACGATTTATGGCAAGCCAAACAAACTGTGGATTTGGAAAAAGTCTGCAAAATTGAATTCAGGTATGCCTAGCCCGGCATTCGCGCGGGACTAGCCGATAAGCGCTCTCTTTACGGCCTGTGGTTTTTTGAGTTTCCAGGGCTTCGGCCAAACTTTGTGGTCGGCACGCCCCTCAATTTGAAAGTTGACGTTGACGCTGTAGAAAAGCCATAAACAGGGAGCGTCGCCCCCCCAAGAACCCAATCCCGCAGAAATTGAAACGATTTATCAAGTAGCGGGTACGTGGCGCCCCTGCATTCACTAAATCCGCAAATCGCTCAACAGCACAATCCCACCTTTGCTGGCGGCTTTTTCATAGTAGCGCCGATCTGCCGTCACCAACCGGGTTTCCGGGGTACAGAGCGCTACCGCGTGATACAGGGTGTCGAACAGGTGATGGTTGAGGGTGATCGCCAGTTCGCAGGCGATTTGCCAGATTGCCGGGGTATCGGCGATGGACAACTGGAGCGCCTGGAGGTCGACCATGTCGTCCTGAACGGTATCGGGGCTGATGCGCGCCAGCACTGCGGCGACCTCCGCCAGCCAATGAAGTGGTTGCAAGATAACGACCTCGTCGCGTTTATGGGCGAATAGCAGTTCCAGCGCCAGTGCGACATTTTCTTCGCCGTCGCGCTGGGGTTGCAGCCATTTGACGATAATACTGGCATCGACCACCAAGCGTTTCACGGGCGCCCTGCTTCACGAGCGGCGCGGATTTCTTCCTCGGTGACGCTCGGTTTGGTGTCGCGGCGCGCCAGCATCCGGTCTATCGCTTCGGCGCGCCGAACCAGCTGTTTTTCGCGCTCCACCGCTTCCAGCATCAATTCGGCGATGATCGCGCTTTTGTTCTTGTGGGCGAAGGCGGCGTTAAACAGTTCCTTGACGTTATCCGGGACGCTGAAATTGACGGTTGCCATGTTGCTTCTCCAAGAATGTTGTGTAAATTTTCAACAATCATCTTGAGCCGAAACAGCGTGCTCGTCAACATCCAGAGCGGCACCTTGATGTCTCCGGCGGACAACGCCCGCCGTATTCCATCCCTGCCGAGTTGCGACTATTCCCCGACCGAGTCTGAAGCGGAATGGCCTGTCGCTGCCGAACTCGCGGAGCAGCACAGCGCCCGGCCATCGGGATTCTCCACGTCGCGGGCGATGCCCGTGACCAGGCCGTGCAATTCTTCGATGCTCATGCACCCCAGCAGGCGGTTCATCATCTCGGGGGCGATGCGCACCATGCATGGGCGGCCATCGGCAAGTTCGACACGGATGCCGGCGACATGGATCAGGCCGGGTTCTTCGGCTTCGATCAGCGCGGCTTGCTGTTCCAGCAATTCGTCGTAGCGGTTTTCCAGCACTTCTTCCACGGCCTCCGGCAAGTCTTCGGGGAGCGCCACGGTGATGCCCATGTCGTCTTGGGTCTGGGTGCACTCGACCCCTTGTTGGCCGGCGTATTCCACGAACAGGTCGCTCAGGCTACGGTCGAAAAAAATGTATTCCATCATGATTGGAAGGCTTTCACAGTGATTGACGAATGGCTAATAGCGCCTGGTTGCGCAATGTCCTGAGCAGTCCGCGTTCGCTTTCGCTGAAGCCGATGCTGCCGGCGTTCTGCTTGTCGACATAGATCAGCCCCACCGGCGCATCGCGGATGCTTAACGGAAAGAGTGCGAAGGTTTGCGCGGTGGTGGCGCGGCGGTACCACTCGGGGATGCGTTGGCACACATCCGGGGCGTCGATGTCGGCAACGACGATATCCGCTGCCTGGGCGACCGCGGACTGGAATATGTCGGTATAGGTGGCGAACGTGAACCTGAAATTCGCCACCAGTTTTTCGATTTCCGCGCCGAAGCCGAAGCGCGCTTCCATGGTATTGCTATAGGGGTCGACGGTGCATAGCAGCACATGCCGAAAGCCCATGCCGCGATACAGGGTTTCGAGGATGGCGTGGAGGATGTGGTTCAACGGCGTTTCCGCGACCAGTTCGTCGCTGATATCGATGATGCCGGCGGTGAGGATGTCCAGGGCGGCTTCTTCCTCCGCATCGGGTCCGGCATCTTCGAGGGAATGGTTTTCCTCGTTGCCCGGCACGTCGGCACAACCGCGGGCGTTGGCGCTTCCTTCGGTCAGGCTGATGCGCCTGCCGAACGGGGTTTCTTGCAGATTGACCTGGATGACGTTGGCGTAACGGATGACCTCTTCCATGGACTTGTCGACCGCGTCGAGCAGTTGCCTTTCGGTGAGCGGCAAACCGTCGGCGAAACGGGTGATGATGGCGCGGACTTCATCCGACTCTTCATCGCATGAGGCGTGCGCAATAGTTTCGCACGCCTCATCGGCAAATACCGCCAGCATCCGCAGTTTGTCGTGGTTGGATTCGGGGTTTTGCACCGGCTCGTCGGGCAGCGTGCCCATGCTGTAAATGATCTGTTCCGGGAAATGCCATTCATGCGCGACCGCCATCCCCAGTTCGCGGAAGGAAAACCCCAGCACCTGGGACGAGGCGGTATCTTCGTCGATATGGTTGCGCACCATGAGGCGGCGCGTCTCTCTGTCCTCGGCGGGGAAGTAATGCATCGCCAGCAACCGTCCGAGGTTGTGGAACATCGCGCAGATGAATGCCTCTTCGATGCCGCGCGCCATCGCCTGGTGCGAAACCTCGCGGGCGAGCACGCCGCAGTACAGGGCGCGCAGGAATTCGTCCTTGAGGTTCGACGCGTGTTTGCGGCTTTTCAGGCTGTCGAACAGCCGCAGGGTGAGGACAAGGTTCTTTACTGCGTCGAACCCCAGGATGGCTACCGCGTGCGATACCATGCTGATATTGCCGCCGCCGTACTGGATGAAGGAGGGGGAATTGACCAGCCTGAGCAGCTTGGTGGTGAGCGGCAGATCCTTGAGGATCAGGTTCGACAGCGAAGCGATGCTTTCCTCGTCGGACGAGACGATGCGGTTGATGGCGCTGATGGATTCGGCCAGCGCGGGAAAATCGCCCTGATTCCGTATGCGATCCAGCAGGAACGCGAGCATACTCTTGCGGAATTCGTCGGAGATTTCCGCTGGCGCTGTTTCGCCGGAGGCTTGTGGTGGGTTTTCCGTGATGGTTGCCATTTTGTCTCCTACATCGACTGCTTGATAGCCAATAGCGCCTGGTTGCGCAGGGTGCGCAGCAGGCTGAGTTCCTTTTCGCTGAAGCTGATTTCGCCGGGAAACTCACGGTCGGCGTAAATCATCGCGACAGGGGTGTTCTTGATGTTCAGCGGAAACAGCACGAAGGTTTGCGCCACGACCGCATTGCGGTACCAGGCGGGAATCCGCTCGCGGATTTTCATATCGTTGATGTCGGTAATCAGGATGTCGGCGCCCTTGGAAAGGGCGGCGTGGAACACGTCGGCGGTGAAGCTCAACGGGAATATGAAATCCCTGGCGATAGCAGCAATGTCGGCGCCGAAACCGAAGCGTCCGTTCATGGTGCCTTGCCGTCCATCCTTGATGCACAGCAGCACATGTTTGAAACCCATCGCGCGGTACATGGTTTCCAGGATCATGCGCAACACGTCGTTGAGGGGGCAGCCTTCCACCAGCGAGTTGCTGATGTCCTGGATGCCGGCGGCGAGGAGGGTCGGCGCATCCTGGTCGTCGAGCCGGTCGGCGGCGGCGGTGGATTTCAGTTCGCCGGTATCGGCCACCATGCGCGTTTCATTGACGATGGTTTCGGCATCGTCGCCAGTGTCTGCTTTCGGAACGGCTGACTGCAGCATCCATTCCAATAGTTGCTTGCCGAATTTGCTCTGGCGCAGATTGATATGAATGATGTTGGCGTACTGGATGATTTCTTCCAGCGCCCGGTCGAGCGCGGGGATCAGGTCTTTCTCCGTCAGCGGCATATTTTTACCGAAACGCGCCTCGATTTTTTTCAGCCCACCGGCCTTCTGATCGCGCGGCAGGTCGGCAATCAGGTCGCACAGGTTATAGCAGAATTCGGCAAGGGTACGTAGCCGGTCCTGGTGGCTCTCGGGTTTTTTCACCGGCCCTTCGGGCAGGTGGCGCATACTGTGCACGATCTGCTCCGGAAAGCCCCAAGTGCGGGCGATGCCGATTCCCATGTCCTGGAACGAGATGCCCAGCACCTGGGCGGAGGCGACTTCCTGAGAGCATTTCTGGTGCAGTATGCGCTTGTGGATTTCCTCGGTTTCCTCGGGAAAATAGAAAACCGCCAACAGCCGTCCGAGGTTGTGGAACATCGCGCAAATGAACGCCTCCTCGGGCTCCTTGTAACCGTTGCGGGCGGCGATCACCCGCGCCAGCACGCCGCTGAACAAGGTGCGGATGAAATCGTCCATCAGGTGGGCCGCCTGGGGCTTGTTCTGCAAGTGTTCGAACAACAGCAGCGTAACCGCGAGATTGCGCACCGCGTCGAAGCCGAGGATCACCACCGCGCGGGAAATGGTGCTGATGGTGCCGCCGCCGTACTGATAAAAGGATACCGAATTGACCAGTTTGAGCACCTTGTTGGCGAGCGCAAAATCCCTGAGCACGACATTCGACAGTTTGGTGATGCTCTCGTTTTCTGCCGCCACGATCTTGTTGATCGCGCTCACCGATTCGGACAGCGCGGGGAAATCGCTCTTGTGGCGTATGCGCCGCAACAGGAATTCCAGCGTGCTTTTTTTCGATTCCTCGGAAAGGTTGAGCGGGGCGCCTTCAACCGGATGCAGGTAGCCCTCCAGCGCCTCCTTCATGTCCAGTGCCGCTCTGTAACGGTCGAGCGGGTTGTGGGCGATGGCCTTGAGGAGGATGTTGCCGAGTTTTTCGTCGATGAATTCGCCCAGTTCGGCAGCCGAGAATAGCGTGCCGGAGGTGATCTTGCCGAATATCTGGACGGTATCGCTACCCTGCACCGCGCGGCGCCCGCTGATCATTTCGATCAGGATCAGGCCGGCGGCGAATATGTCCGATTGCGCCGAGACGCCCTTGCCAGCGATATATTCCGGCGCCATGTAGGGCGGCGTGCCGGCCAGCCCGGAGTCTTCCTCGCGGGTGCTGGAAACCCGGATCGCGATACCGAAATCCATCACGCGCGGAACGCCTTGCGCATTGATCAGGATATTCGACGGTTTGAGGTCACGGTGAATAATCCCGTGCTGGTGAGCGTGGTCGATCGCGTCAAGCACCTGGATGCCGATCTCCAGCGCCCGGTTGAGCGGCAGCGCTCCTTCGCTGGCCAGGGTTTCCGCCAGCGTTTTTCCCTCGACGTATTCGAACACCAGGTAAGGGTCGCCGTTGTGCTCGCCGGCCTCGAAAATCGGGATGATATTGGCGTGGCGCAGATTGCTGACGGTGCGCGCCTCCTGGATCAGCAGGCTGCGCAGCAGCTCGTCGCGCTCCTCGAAATGCACGGTCTTGATCGCCACCTCGCGTTCCAGGTGCGGGTCGTAGCCAAGATAAACGGTGCTCTGCGCGCCCTTGCCCAGCGTCGCGGTGATTTCGAAACGGCCGATGGTGGGGGGTATCGCGGAATACGTCATGATGACCCGGATTGTGCCAGATTTTCGCGCTGGATTGGATGGCTCCGAGGCCGTCGACTGCTCGATTTTGCGAAAGCCTTGCGCCTTGCTACAATAACCAACAAATTCCATCAACTATCCCCTGTTCATCGACATGACTCAACCGACCTTCCGGTGGCGCGCCTTTTCCGCCGCGCCGCACCGCATGATGTTCCTGGCGGGCGCTACCCAGGGCGTGCTGGCCGTGCTGTGGTGGCTGGCCGATCTGCTCGGGCGCTACGGCGGCCTGTATGCGCCGCTGGCCTGGCCGTTACCGCCGCCGTGGGCGCACGGGTTCCTGATGATCTACGGCTTTTTCCCGTTTTTCATCTTCGGCTTCCTGATGACCGTCTATCCCAGCTGGATGAACGGCGAGAAAATCCCGCCGCGCCGCTATATCGCGGCCTTCGCCTTGCTGGTCGGCGGTTTGGCGGTGTTTTATCTCGGCCTGTGGATGGGCCAGCCGGTGCTGTTGCTGGGCACTTTGGCGATGCTCGCCGGCTGGACGGTGGCGCTGTATGCGCTGCTGTCCGTGCTGTTGTCCGCAGTGCATCCCGACAAGCTGCATCCCACCGTCACCAGCGTGGCGCTGTGCATGGGCTGGCTGGGTTTGTTGGCCTACGCTTTGTGGCTGGCAGGGGTGG
This sequence comes from uncultured Gallionellaceae bacterium, assembly GCA_937873435.1. Taxonomy (GTDB): domain Bacteria; phylum Pseudomonadota; class Gammaproteobacteria; order Burkholderiales; family Sulfuricellaceae; genus JAGXQV01. The sequence goes on along the minus strand of CALMWM010000241.1, from coordinate 1,208 downwards.
GGGATATTTTCGCGGTGATCGCGCTGAAAGCCGGGGTCTGGTTCTTCCTGCTGCCGGTCTTTTTCACCGTTTCGCACCGAATGATCCCATTTTTCACCAGCCGGGTGCTCCACGATTACCAGATCGTGCGCCCGCGCATCGCGCTGTGGCTGATGCTGGGTTGCGCTTACGCCCACGGCCTGCTGGAAATCGCCGGCGCCGCACGCTGGCTGTGGCTGGCCGATATTCCCTTCGCCCTGACCGCGCTGCATCTGACCTGGCATTGGGGCATCCGCCGCTGCTTCAAACCGCGCATCCTGGCGGTGCTGCATCTCGGTTTCGCCTGGCTGGGCATCGCGCTGCTGCTGTATGCCGGGCAGAGCATGGCGGCGCTGGCGGGCGTGGCGATCCTGAGCTTCGCCCCGCTCCATGCGTTGACGGTGGGATTTTTTGCTTCGATGGTGCTGGCGATGGCCACCCGCGTTACCCTCGGCCATTCCGGCGGGGAGCTGGTGGCGGACGGCACGACCTGGGGATTGTTTCTCGGCTTCCAGGGCGCCGCGCTGGCGCGCATCGCCGGCGACCTGCCGCTGCCGATGCCGCACGGCCACCTTTACCTGCTGGCCGCGCTGATCTGGCTGGGGTGTTTCGTGCCGTGGTTTATCAAGTACGCGCCGAAATACTGGCGGCCGCGTAGCGACGGCGTGGCGGGCTAGAGGAAATCCGCCAGCGTATACAGATCCAGCGTGGCGAGAAAGCTGTCGAGCGCTTCGTTGAGCACGCCCTTCAAGCGGCAGCCTGGCAGGATCATGCAGTCGCTGTTGCCGGGGGTAAAACACTCGACGATTTCGAGGTTTTCTTCGGTGTGGCGCACCACGTCGCCGATGATGATCTCGCTTGCCGGGTGAGCGAGACGAATGCCGCCGCCCTTGCCGCGCAAGGTGTCGATATAGCCCCAGCTGCCTAGCTGATGCACGACTTTCATCAGGTGGTTACGCGAAATGTTGTGATAGGCGGCGATTTCGCTGATGGTGGACAGTTTATCCGGGTGGCTGCCGAGATAAATCAAAACGCGCAAGGCGTAGTCGGTGTAGCGGGTTAGTCTCATAGTGCGAATATTCTACCCCAGCTTCTCACTAAAACACTATCGCCGCATCGGAAACCGGACTGCCCCGAGGTTAACCGCACGCCACCCGGAACGGATCGAATCCGCTGCCGGTAGCTGCGTT
>CALMWM010000240.1 GCA_937873435.1 uncultured Gallionellaceae bacterium | reverse complement strand
GCCTCGTTGATGTCGTGAATGATCAGCAAATCGGCGACCAGCTTGGGAAACATCGCGCAGGCAATTTTCTTGATGAGTCCGCTCTCCTCGGCCTGCGGGATAAAGGCCGAGGGAGGAATCAGCGTGCCGTCCGGCTTGATCCAGCGCAGCAATGCCTCGGCACCGCTGGGCTTGCCTGTAACCAGCGAGATCTTGGGCTGGTAGTAATAGACCAGCTGTTCGTTAGTCAGCGCGGTTTCTATTTCCTGTAATGAAAACTTCATCTCCTCCATCGCGCCTCCTAACGGGCTTTTTTGGTCGTATCGGATGCAATTACTTCATTGACTTTGCGGGATCTGCCAACTTTAATGATGTTACTCCTAATGTTCTGATGGATGAACAGGGTGCGGTTGCGCCAGGCAGCGTTTCTCGTTGTGATTTGATAACGGTAATACTACAATCATAAAGAGCGTTTATAATTGACTGGTCTTATATATCATATGTATGACCAAAAACCAGGAGAGATGGCATGAGCACAAAGAAAAACGTCACAAAATATGTCTATGCGTTCGCCGAGGGCGACGGCAAAAACAAGATGTTGCTGGGTGGCAAGGGAGCCAATCTGTGCGAGATGACGCAGATCGGCCTGAACGTGCCGCCCGGGTTTGTGGTGACTACCGACGCTTGTATCGCTTTCCTGGAACAGAACCGTTTGCCCGAAGGGGTGATGGGCGAAATCCGTCAGCACATTCAGGGGCTGGAACAAGCCACCGGCAAGCAGTTCGGCGGGACATCCAATCCGCTGCTGGTGTCGGTGCGCTCCGGTTCGGCGATGTCGATGCCGGGCATGATGGACACCATCCTCAATCTGGGCCTCAACGAAGACACCCTGCAAGGTCTGATCAAGCTGACCGACAACCCGCGTTTCGGCTACGACGCCTACCGCCGCTTCATCCAGTTGTACGGCAAGATCGCGCTGGGCGTGCCGGACGAAGCCTTCGACGAGAAGATGAACGCGATGAAGTCGGCTGCGGGCGTCAAGCAGGACGTCGATCTGACCGCCGAGAACCTCAAGGAGCTTTCCGCCGAATTCCTCTTCGTGGTGCAAAAGCACACCGGCAAACCGTTTCCGCAGGATGTTTACGAACAGCTGGAAATCGCCACCCAGGCGGTGTTCCGTTCGTGGGGCGGCAAGCGTGCGGTGGATTACCGCCGCGAGTTCAAGATTACCAAGGAAATGGCCAACGGCACCGCGGTCAACGTATGCACCATGGTGTTCGGCAACATGGGCAACGATTCCGGCACCGGGGTGGGCTTTACCCGCAATCCCGGCACCGGCGAGAACATGATTTTCGGCGAATATCTCACCAACGCGCAGGGCGAGGACGTGGTGGCGGGCATCCGCACCCCCAAGGCAATTGCCGAGATGGCCGAGGAAATGCCGGAAATCTACCGCCAGTTGCTGGAGCTGCACGACCGCCTGGAACAGCACTACCACGAAGTGCAGGATTTCGAGTTCACCATCGAGCGCGGCGTCCTGTATTGCTTGCAGACCCGCAACGGCAAGATGAACGCCCACGCGATGGTGCGCACCTCGGTGGAAATGTTTAATGAAGGGCTGATCAGCAAGGACCAGGCGCTGCTGCGCATTCAACCGGCGATGCTGGAGCAGATGCTGGTGCCGCAACTCTCCCCGGATTTCCGCGGCCAATCCTTGGCCAAGGGGCTGCCGGCCTCGCCGGGTGCCGCTTCCGGCCTGATCGTGTTCGATGCCGACAGCGCCGAGACGCGCGGCCGCGCCGGCGAGAAAATCATCCTGGTGCGCGAGGAAACCAAGCCGGAAGACATTCACGGCTTCTTCGCGGCACAGGGGATTTTGACCTCGCGCGGCGGCAAGACCTCGCACGCCGCCGTGGTGGCGCGCGGCATGGGAAAGCCGTGCGTCTCGGGTTGCGAGCAGATTCATGTGGACGTCAACGCCCGCCGCGCCATGGTGGGCAGCGTGACGCTGCACGAGGGCGACATCGTCACCATCGACGGCAGCACCGGCAACGTTTACGCCGGTACCGTGCCGACGGTGGAACCGGAGTTTTCCGAAGACCTTTCCACGCTGCTGGCGTGGGCGGACGACACCTCGCGCCTGAAGGTGATGGCCAACGCCGATGCGCCCAAGGACGCCCAGCGCGCGCGCAATTTCGGCGCGATGGGGATCGGCCTGTGCCGTACCGAACGCATGTTCAACGCCACCGACCGCCTGCCCATCGTGCAGGACATGATCCTGGCGGACACGCCGGAAGAGCGCCAGGCCGCGCTCGACCGCCTGTTCCCGATTCAGCGCGACGATTTCAAGGGCATCTTCAAGGCGATGGCCGGCCTGCCGGTGACGGTGCGCCTGCTCGACCCGCCGCTGCATGAGTTCCTGCCCAGCGCCGCGCAGCTAGAGGTGGAAATTTCCCACCTCCACCACCTGCGCGACACCATCAAAGGGCTGGAAGAGCTGCCGGATACCCTCAAGCTGCTCAATCCGAAACTCTACCAGCAGTATTCCAGCGGCCTCGACAAGCTGATGATCGGCCTCGGCGAATTCAAGGATTCGCACCTGGAAGAGGACATCATCCACAAGAAGGAAAAAATCCTGCACAAGGTGCGCGCCTTGTCCGAGGTCAACCCGATGCTGGGACATCGCGGCGTGCGTCTGGGGATCACCTACCCGGAAATCTACAATATGCAGATCCGCGCGATCCTCGAAGCGGCGGCCGAGTGCGCCCAGGCCGGTATCGCGGTGATGCCAGAAATCATGGTGCCGCAACTGGCGACGGTTGAAGAATTGAAACATATCCACAGCTACGTCGAACATATCCACGAAGAAGTGGAAGGCAAGTTCAGGATCAAGCTCAACTTCAAGTTCGGCAGCATGATCGAAGTGGTGCGTGCTTGCGTGCGTGCCGCCCGTCTGGCGGAGACCGCCGAATTCTTCTCGTTCGGCACCAACGACCTGACCCAGGCGACCTTCTCGTTTTCCCGCGAGGATGCCGAGAACAAGTTCCTGCCGGCCTACATGGAAACCGGCATCCTCCAGGACAACCCGTTCGAAGTGCTGGACATCAAGGGCGTCGGCGAATTGATGAAAATCGCCGTAAACCTTGGCCGCCAGACCCGTCCCGACCTGAAAGTGGGTATCTGCGGCGAGCACGGCGGCCATCCTGCCTCGATCAGTTTCTGCCACCATATCGGGCTGACTTACGTGTCTTGTTCCGGGCCGCGTGTGCCGATTGCCCGGTTGGCGGCGGCGCAGGCCAAGTTGCTGGAAGATAAGTACGTGGCGATATAAAAATGGCTGCCTGGCTCTCGTAAGGGAGGCAGGCGGCTGAAAACCAAGAGAGCCAAATTATGGCCGGAAAAGCGCAGGGGAAATTCCCTGCGCTTTTTGCGTCTTATGCGGCACCAGAGATTCGTTTAGAATGATTTGTTAACTTTTTATTGCGAGCACACGATGACTACTCAGCACAACCTTTTCGATACCCTGCGGGAATTTCAACCGGTCGCCGGCAAGACCGCCAAGTATTATTCGCTGCCGCAACTGGAAAAGGCCGGGGTCGGCAAGATTTCCCGGCTGCCGGTATCGATCCGCATCGTGCTGGAATCGGTGTTGCGCAACGTCGACGGCGTCAAGATCAGCGAGGCGCATGTGCGCGAGCTAGCCAACTGGACGCCGCAGGGCGAACGCAGCCATGAAATCCCTTTCGTGGTGGCGCGCATCGTGCTGCAGGACTTCACCGGCGTGCCGCTGCTCGCCGACCTGGCCGCGATGCGCGACGCCGCGCAGAACCTCGGCAAGGACCCCAAGCGCATCGAGCCGCTGGTGCCGGTCAACCTGGTGGTCGATCACTCGGTGCAGGTGGATGTCGCCAATACCGCCGATGCCTTGCAGCGCAACATGGAAATCGAATTCCAGCGCAACGGCGAGCGCTACCAGTTCATGAAGTGGGGAATGCAGGCTTTCGATACGTTTAAGGTCGTCCCGCCCGGCATCGGCATCGTGCACCAAGTGAATCTGGAATACCTGGCGCGCGGCGTGCTGGCGAAAGATGGGGTGTATTACCCCGACACCCTGGTCGGCACCGACTCGCACACCACCATGATCAACGGCATCGGCGTGGTCGGCTGGGGCGTCGGCGGCATCGAGGCGGAGGCGGGGATGCTGGGCCAGCCGGTGTACTTCCTGACCCCCGACGTGGTCGGCGTGAACCTCACCGGCAGCCTGCGCGAGGGCGTCACTGCCACCGACCTGGTGCTGACCATCACCGAAATGTTGCGCAAGGCCAAGGTGGTCGGCAAGTTCGTCGAATTCTTCGGCGAAGGCACGGCGCAATTGAGTCTGCCCAACCGCGCCACCATCGCCAACATGGCGCCGGAATACGGCGCGACGATGGGCTTTTTCCCGGTGGACGAGACCACCGTCGACTACCTCAAGGCCACCGGGCGTAGCGACGAGGAAGTCT
>CALMWM010000239.1 GCA_937873435.1 uncultured Gallionellaceae bacterium | reverse complement strand
GCGCTGATGTATCTGCTCGATGTTCCGGCCAAGCCGGCTATCGCGATGAGCATGGGTATCGTCGCGGTTACCGCAACCGTATCGGGGTGGGACAACTGGCGGCGCGGCAACGTGGATGTCAAAGTGGCGTCGGTATTCGGGCTGTTCGGCGTGGCCGGCACCTATGCCGGGGCACGGATCGGCGTCCACACGCCGGTGACGGTGCAGCTCACGCTGTTTGCTCTGGTAATGTATGCCGCCGCCTGGAAAATGCTGCATAAGAGCCAGCTCCGCGCGGCGCCAGCGGCGTTGCTGGCGGGGGCCGGCGTTCCCAATGTCGGCCTCGACGAAACAGAAATCATCAACGCGCACATGGGCCACATCGCCCTCCACGGCATCGGGGTGGGCGTGCTTACCGGGCTGGTCGGGGTCGGCGGCGGTTTCCTGATCGTTCCGGCGCTGGTGCTGCTGTCCGGCATTCCGATGAAAATAGCGGTCGGCACTTCGCTGGTCATCGTCGCCGCCAAGTCCTACGCCGGTTTCGCCGGCTACGTCGGCGCAGTGCCGGTCGATTGGGGCATGATGGCGTCCTTCACTGCCGTGACGGTGCTTGGCAGTTTCGCGGGGACGCGGCTGGCGCACCGTTTCTCGCAGGAATCCTTGAAACGGGGATTCGGTATTTTCCTGGTATTCGTCGCCAGCTATATCCTGCTCAAGAGCGTGCTGCTCTGATGCGGTTCCCCGCCCTGCATCACTTGTGGGGCGCGGAAATCAACCGCTGAATACCCGCCACAATTGCGCGAGCTTTTCCCTGAGCGAAGTATTCGCCAGCGTATCCAGCAACTCGTCCAGCCGGAAGGCGTGGTGGCGCTGGTAGACCACGCCCAGTTGCGGCATCTCGGCCAAGCCGGTTGCGCGGGCGTGTTCGACGAAACCGGGGTTGCGCCAGAAGAACCCGCCGGGCATCGTGGTGGGGATCACCAGCACGTAGAACAGCGCCCGCCCGAGGATGGCCTGGAGCAGCGCCAGCAGCGTCAGCGGCACGAACAAGAGCGGGTTTTGGCCGCCCGCGATAGCAATGAACAGCCCCAGCAACAATGAGACCGCCAGCAGGACATTGCGGAGCCGGTAGGCGCAGCCGAAAGTGGTGGTCTGCTCGTAGAAAGAAGCCGAGCCTTCGCTTTCCTGCGAACGCATGGCGCGTGCATGGGCGAGCAATCCCGCGCCTTCCAGCGCCAATCCCACTACGATAACGGCGGCCAGCAGGCGGCCCAGTTCGGTGCTCGCCACTCCCGCGCTCAGCGCGGCCAGCGCCAGCAACAGCGGGCCGAGTGTCAGCGCAGTGGCGCTGAAGGCGGCGTTGGTATGCCAGTGGTTCCAGAAGGGGCGCGCCGGGATGCGGTAGAGCTTGATCATGTAATAGCCGCCGAAAGCCATGCCGAGCAGCCCGATACCCGCGCACAAGGTTTGCAGCACCGCCGCCAGCGGGTGGTCAGACAGCGCGCACAGGGCATATCCCGCCAGTCCGGCGAAGAACGCCGATACCCCGGCGATTTCGCGGCTCACCGGAGAATGTCTGAGGTTGTAAAAACCCCGGTAAAAACGCTGCGGTTTGCCCAGGTGCATGTTGAGCTTGAACATGCCGACACCCATCAGGCCCACCATGGCGGCCAGAAGCGGCAGGAAGGCGGAACCGCCCTTGAAGGCTTCTAGCGGGGCGAAAAGCGCCCCGCCCAGGGTGAGCAGCAGGAACGCGCCCATCACTGCCTGCACGCTCAGGGTGAAGACGATATGGGCGTTCTCGTGGGAGCCCAGCAATTTGCCGAGATTCAGGGCGCGCCGGTAAGCGTGCTTGGGGTCTAGCGTTGGGCGGTAGGCGCCGCTGGTATCGTCCCTATGGTATTTCAGCGGGGTGCTGTCGACCCGTAGCATGTCGCGCGCCAGGGTACGGGTCTGCTGAAAGCGGATGTTGGGATGGGTGATCTCGGGGCTGGGAAAGCCGGGGATATCGACCTTGGCCTGGGTGCGTCCGTCCGGGATGTTCTCGATCACTCCGAAGTCCAGCGCCTTGCCCAGGCAGGCCGCCGCGCAGGCGGGTTTGAGGCCGACTTCAAGCCTGTCCACGCACATGTTGCACTTGCTGACCTGCCCCTTCACCGGGTCGAGCTGGGGTGCGTTGTAGGGGCACACCCAAGTGCAGTAGCCGCAGCCGAAGCAGATGTCCGGGTCTTGCAGCACCGCGCCGTATTCGGCGAATTTGGTGTAGGCGCGGGTCGGGCAGCCTTTCAGGCATACCGGGTTGTCGCAATGGTTGCAGGCCATCGAGATGTTGATGCGCTGGGCGTTCGGGTAGGTGCCGCCCTCGACGAAGCCCACCGAGCGGAAGGCGATGTGCGCCGGGTTGTCGTTTTTTTCCGAACAGGCCGCTTCGCAGGCGTGGCAGCCGATGCAGTTGTCGGCGTTGAAATAGAAGCCGTGCTGCTTGTAGCGGTTGGGATTGGCGCCGATGGCCGGGTCGCCGTTGATGGCGAGAGTCTGGCCGTGGCGCGGGTCGGCCGGTGCGACGGTGTTGATGGCCTTGCCGTA
>CALMWM010000238.1 GCA_937873435.1 uncultured Gallionellaceae bacterium | reverse complement strand
TGTCGCGCCATCTTGGTGTGATGCGCGATGGCGGGGTGCTGTCGGTGCGGCGTGAGGGGACTTGGATCTATTACCGGCTGGATGCACAGTTGCCGTTGTGGGCGTACAAGGTGGTCGAGAGCATGGCGCAAGGGGCTTCCTTTGCCGAAGACAGCCAGCGGCTGGAGGCCATGCCCAACCGTCCGGTGCGCTGCTGCGCCTGAATTTTGTACCTGATTTATGCGTTTTGTCATATGTATGCAATGGCGGTTCGATAGTATGGTTTCCCGGCAATTTTTCAAGGATGTGCAGTCATGAGCGACAAAACCTACAATGTTCTTTTCCTCTGTACCGGCAATTCGGCGCGTTCCATCCTCGCCGAGGCGCTGCTCAAGCATCTCGGCAAGGGGCGTTTCCGCACCTATAGCGCCGGCAGCCATCCGGCAGGGGCGGTCAATCCGTTCGCGCTCGATTTGCTGCAAAAGACCAAGCTGCCCACTGACGGCCTGCGCAGCAAGTCGTGGGAGGAATACGCGGCTCCCGGCGCGCCGCACTTCGATTTCGTTTTCACGGTGTGCGACAACGCCGCCGGCGAAGTTTGCCCGGCTTGGCCCGGTCAGCCGATGACCGCCCATTGGGGGGTCGAGGACCCCGCTGCCGTCGAAGGCAGCGAGGAGGATAAACGCAGGGCGTTTTCCCAGACATTCGAACAACTCAACCGGCGTCTTTCGATTTTCGTCAGCCTGCCGGTGGACAAGCTCGACAAGCTGACCTTGAAAAACAAGCTCGACGATATTGGTCGTTTGCGCGAATCCGGGCAGTAAAGCCATGAGCGTGCAATGCGAAGTGGCGGTGAAAGCGGCGGAAGGCGCGCCGATGGGGCTTTTCGAGCGTTACCTGACGGTCTGGGTGTTTCTCTGCATCGTCGCCGGGGTGGCGCTCGGCCAGATGTTTCCCGCGCTGTTCCAGGCGGTCGGCAGGCTGGAGGTGGCGCGCGTTAACCTGCCGGTGGGGCTGCTGATCTGGGTGATGATCATCCCGATGCTGCTGAAAATCGACTTTCGCGCCTTGCATCAAGTCAAGGAACACTGGCGCGGCATCGGCGTGACGCTGTTCATCAACTGGGCGGTAAAGCCGTTTTCGATGGCTTTTCTGGGCTGGTTGTTCGTGCGCGGCATATTCTCGCCTTACTTGCCGGCTGGGCAGATCGACAGCTACATCGCCGGGCTGATCCTGCTCGCCGCTGCGCCCTGTACCGCGATGGTGTTCGTGTGGAGCAACCTGTGCAAGGGCGAACCGCATTTCACCCTGAGCCAGGTGGCGCTCAACGACGCCATCATGATTTTCGCCTTCGCACCGCTGGTCGCCTTGTTGCTGGGGCTGTCGGCGATCAGCGTGCCGTGGGATACGCTATTCCTTTCGGTGCTGCTGTATATCGTCATCCCGGTGGCGCTGGCGCAAGGCTGGCGCAGCTATTTGCTGGGGCGCGGCGAGATGGTTTTTGCGCGCACCTTGCAGCGCCTGCATCCTTTTGGCCTGTCCGCGCTGCTGGCGACGCTGGTACTGCTGTTTGCCTTCCAGGGCGAGGCCATTCTCAAACAGCCCTTGGTGATCCTGATGCTGGCGGTGCCGATCTTGATCCAGGTGTATTTCAATTCCGGCCTGGCCTACCTGCTCAATCGCCGTTTCGGCGTGGCCCATTGCGTAGCCGGGCCGTCGGCGCTGATCGGGGCGAGCAATTTCTTCGAGCTCGCGGTGGCGGCGGCGATCAGCTTGTTCGGCTTCGATTCGGGCGCGGCACTGGCGACGGTGGTAGGGGTGCTGATCGAGGTGCCGGTGATGCTGTCGGTGGTGAAGATCGTCAATGCCAGCAAGGGTTGGTACGAAGCAGGTTCTAAAGCGTGATTTCCAGAAAGGTAGACATGATCAAACGTTCATTGCGGCTTGCCGCCGTTTTCCTCGGCTTGGGCTTGGCGTCAGCCGTCCATGCCGATTTCCAGCCTAAGGCTGAACTGGTCGCGGATAACGTCTATGCCCTGATCGGCCCCCTGGGCCAGCGCAGTGCGCAAAACGACGGATTGAACGCCAACTTCGGTTTTGTGGTCGGGCAGGGCGGGGTGATCCTGATCGATTCGGGCGCCAGCCGCCTGGGGGCCGAGAAAATAGCCAAGGCTATCCGCGCGGTGACCGACAAGCCGGTGCGCTGGGTGGTCAATACCGGCAGCCAGGATCACCGCTGGCTGGGCAACGGCTATTTCGCCGAACAGGGCGCGGAAACCATTGCCCTGAGCCGCACTGCAGCCACCCAAGCGCAATATGCCGATCAGCATCTGGAAGGACTCAAACGCTTTCTCGAGGCGCGTCTGGAGGGCACCCGTCCGCTACCGGCGCAGCGCATCCTGAACGGCGACGAGGTG
>CALMWM010000237.1 GCA_937873435.1 uncultured Gallionellaceae bacterium | reverse complement strand
GGGAAGACAAGGGCGAGCAGCTCTGGAAAACCCCGCGCGGCCCCAACAACGTCTCGCTCGAAAAATGCGACCTGGGCCTCGGCCCAGGCGTGGTGAAAGGCGCCTACGTGCAGATGCCGCGCTATTTCCCCGACGTCGACAAGGTAATGGACGCCGAACGGCGCATCGTCTGGTGCATGACCAATCTTCAAGGCTTCAAGGAGGCGGATCTCGCCAAGGATCCCTTCGCCAAGGATGGCGCCGACACACCGGATCAGACTACCTTGATCACCTATGTGGCCGCCCAGTCGCGCAATATGAAAATTGCCGCGCCGCAAAAGCATCCCAAGGAAATCGCCGCCTACAATATCGGCAGGGAGATTACCGGCTACCGCTCCGGCCCCTACGACTTTTCCTGTACCAGTTGCCATGGTGAGGAAGGCAAGCGCATCCGTATGCAGGATTTGCCCAATATCTCCACAGTGGCCGGCGCACTCCAGGCTTTCCAGGGCTGGCCCGCTTATCGCATGACCGGCGGCGTGATGTTGACCCAGCAATGGCGCATGAACGACTGTTTCCGCCAGCAGCGCTTTCCCCAGCCGAAATACGCTTCCGACACCATCACGGCGTTGCTGACCTACCTCACCGTGAACGCCAACGGCCAGGTATACAAAGGCCCCGGCATCAAACGCTGATTAAGGAGATACCAATATGAAACTTCAATACGCATCCCTGATGGCCGGCATCGTCGCCGCCTCGATTTTTTCCAGCGCTGCGCTGGCCGACACCGACTGGCGCGCCGAAGCCATCGCGATGATGAAACGCGATTTCCAGGCCAAGGGGCAAGCAGCCTACGAGCGCATTTACGAGGACGCATTGCAGGCCGAGTGCAACAAGAGCAGTAATAATCCGCCCGAAGATGTCGCTACCCGCATGATGCAGGACCAGCTGAATACCGTGAAATATCCTGCCGACGGCAAGCTGATGGGAGAATGGAAATCCGGCGAAAAAATCGCCCAGAGCGGCAAGGGCTTCACCTGGAAAGACGATCCGGCGAAGCCGGTGGGCGGCAATTGCTACAACTGCCACCAACTTTCCCCGCATGAATTGTCCTACGGCACGCTCGGCCCCAGCCTGTTCAATTTCGGCAAGCTGCGCGGCGGCCCGCTGGCGGAAAACCAGAAATACGTCTACAGCAAAATCTTCAACGCGAAATCCTACAACCTCTGTTCGATGATGCCGCGTTTCGGCCATATCGGCGCGCTTAGCGAACAGCAGATCAAGGATTTGGTGGCCTTGCTGCTCGATCCGGAATCGCCGATCAACAAGTAATTCCACTCCGCGCCGCGACACTTTAGAAGCACCCTCTCCCGCGCTGTCGCGCACCCCTCTCCCCTCGCGGGAGAGGGGTTGGGGGAGAGGGAATGCTTCGGAAAAATTTAAATTAGGGTACCCCCATGTCCATGAACCGCCGTGAATTCCTGCAACTGCTCGCCGTCGCCGCCGCCGGCGGTTTCACGCTGGATAGCCGCACCGCGCTGGCCGGTGCGCCCGCAAAGCTGTACGAGGTGGCGCCGTTCGGCAACGTCTCGCTGTTGCACATCACCGATGTCCACGCCCAGTTGCTGCCGATCTACTTCCGCGAGCCCAACGTCAACCTGGGCCTCGGCGCAAGCCTCGGCCAGGCGCCGCACCTGGTCGGAGAGAAGCTGCTCAAGCACTTCCATATCAAGCCCGGCACGACCGAGGCCCACGCGTTCACCTACCTCGACTTCGAACAGGCCGCGAAAACCTACGGCAAAGTCGGCGGCTTCGCCCATCTCGCCACGCTGGTGAAGCAGATCCGCGCCTCGCGTCCCGGCTCGCTGCTGCTCGACGGCGGCGATACCTGGCAAGGTTCCGGCACCGCGCTGTGGACCAAGGGCCAGGACATGGTCGACGCCTGCAAGCTGCTCGGCGTCGACGTGATGACCGGCCATTGGGAATTCACCTACGGCGCCGAGCGGGTCAAACACATCGTCGAAAACGACTTTAAAGGCAAGATCGACTTCGTCGCCCAGAACGTCAAGACCAACGACTTCGGCGACCCGGTGTTCGCCCCTTACACGCTCAAGCAGATCAATGGCGTTTCCGTCGCCATCATCGGCCAGGCTTTCCCTTACACCCCGATCGCCAACCCGCGCTACATGATTCCCGACTGGAGCTTCGGCATCCAGGACGACAACATGCAGAAAACCGTTAACGAAGCGCGCGCCCAGGGCGCCCAGGTGGTAGTGGTGATTTCCCACAACGGCATGGACGTCGACCTGAAAATGGCCAGCCGCGTCACCGGCATCGACGCGATCATGGGCGGCCATACCCACGACGGCATTCCTCAGCCTTCCATCGTCAACAATCCCGGCGGCAAGACCCTGGTCACCAACGCCGGCTCCAACGGAAAATTCCTCGGGGTGCTGGATTTCTCGGTGAAAAACGGCAAGGTCGCGGATTTCCGCTACAAGCTGCTGCCGGTGTTCTCCAACCTGTTGCCGGCGGATGCCGAAATGGCCGCCTTCATCGACAAGGTACGCGCGCCGTATTTGTCCAAACTCACCGAAAAACTCGCGGTCAGCGAAGGCCTGTTGTACCGGCGCGGCAATTTCAACGGCACCTTCGACCAGTTGATCCTCGACGCGCTGATGGACGTCAAAGGCGCCGACGCCGCGTTCTCCCCGGGTTTCCGCTGGGGCACCTCGCTGCTGCCGGGCGACACCATCACCATGGAGCACGTCCTCGACCAGACCGCGATCACCTATCCCTACACCACCCTCACCGAGATGAGCGGGACGATGATCAAGACCATCATGGAAGACGTCTGCGACAACCTGTTCAACCCCGACCCCTACAAGCAGCAGGGCGGCGACATGGTGCGGGTGGGCGGCATCCAGTACACCTGCGACCTGACCAAAAGCGCCGGCAGCCGCATCCAGAACCTGACCCTCAAAGGCAAGCCGCTAGCCCCCAACAAGACCTACAAGGTCGCCGGTTGGGCGCCGGTCGCGGAAGGCGCTACGGGGGAACCGATCTGGGATCTGGTCGCGGGCTATTTGCGCGACAAGAAGACCGTCAGCCCGCGCCAGCTTAATTTGCCCAAGCTGATCGGGGTGAAGGGGAACCCGGGGATAGCCTGAAAATAGTACGACGTAACCAACTTACCGAGGAGACGAAAATGGCGCGAATATTTGGAATGGCACTGCTGTTTGCAATACTGGGTTTGACGGGATGCGCAACCACCGGCGGCAAAACGGCGGAAGCCGGCTTCCCGGAAAAGGTCGTCTATCACATCAGCGATTCCGAGATAGCGAGCGTGGCGATGAACAACATCAAGAACCACCTGAACGCCAATCCGCAGGCGAAAATCGTGGTGGTCACGCATGGCAAGGGCATCGACTTCCTGCTCGACGGCGCGGCCGACAAGGCCGGCAATCCCTACGACATCAAGGTGCAGGAACTGAAGGCCAGGGGCGTGACCTTCGACGTGTGCAACAACACCCTGGCCGGGCGCAAGATAGACCCGAAAAGCGTGCTGCCGGAAGCCGACATCGTGCCTTCAGGCGTGGCGGAAGTATCCAAGCTGCAATCCCAACAGGGCTATGTCTACTTGAAACCCTGACTGTCGCAAACCCTCCATCGCTGACCCCGCTGCCAGGCTGCAACCAATTAATTCAACGGGTTGAGGTCTGGCATCCCTTTTGCATGACCTGAAGCCATGCATCCGCCCGCTTCCCTCGATCTCGCCACCCTGGCTCGTGCCGAACAGCCCGACGGCCTGCTGGCAGGATTCGAACTGCGGGAACTGCCCAAGGGACACCTGCTCTCCACCCCGGATAGCCCCCGCGATCAAGTATTCATCGTGCGCTCGGGGCGCTTGCGGGTTTACCTGGCCGGAGAGAACCGGGAGCTGAGTTTGAGTTTTCTGGAGGCCGGCGACATCTATACCACCCACACCCCCACGTATGTGCAGACGGTAGCACCCACTGCCTTGTGGGTCATGGAGACACAGGCCTTCGCCCGCAAGCTGGCCACAGATCCCAGCGCCACCCCGGCGATGATGCGGGTGCTGGGCCGGCTGCTCGCCAATGCGGTCACCTTGATCGAAGACCTGGCTTTCCGCGAGGTGCCTGCCCGCCTGGCGCGCTTCCTCGTGGGGCTGGCGAAACGGCGGGGGCAGCCGCACGACAACGGTTGGCTGATTCCCCTGGAATTGAGCATGGAAGACATCGCCAGCCTGCTGGGAAGCACGCGCCAGACCGTTTCCTCCCTGATCAATCAGTGGGAAAGGGAAGGCATTGTGCAACGTCAGGGCCGCCATAGCCTGCTGATCCACTCGCTGGACGCGCTCAAGGAACGCGCTCCCCAATCGCCATGAGCGGTTGTCGCTATGCAAGTGTCGGCCAGCCGACAGACAGTCCGAGCTCGGGCTCGCTAAACTGATAGTCGAACCATTCCTCGAAGGAGAACCCCATGAGCCAAGGCTGCGGCTGCAAGAACACCGACCGTTACGTGAGTTTCCAGGGCATAGACTGCACCGGCAATGCCCGCCGGATCATGGAATTCATCGACCGCCACCAAGCCATCCCCGGACGCAGCAACGTGTTCTGGGAATATTTCGCCAAGCAGCGCGCCGGTGGCTCCGGCCCCAAACCCGACGACCTGCTGCTGATCCACTCCAGCATCAACCAGGTCAGGGAGCTGTTCGAAACATGGGAAGACGAAGAGGCTTTGCAGTTGCTGGAGCAACTGGAGGAGGAGTGCTGCTGAGCGTCCCGGCAGGTTTCTCTCTTGCTTAGGCTTGTCTCACCGCCAGCCGCCATAACGAGGTGACTTCCGCCGCACGGGCGGCGTGCAGCGGGTCGTTGGGATCGGAGGCCTTGGGGTGGTGCGGGCGCACATCCGTCTTGCCCACGACTTCCAGACCCGCTTCGGCGATGGCGGCGAGCAGTTCGTCGCGGGTGCGCAATCCCAGCAGTTCGGCAAAATCCGAGAGAATCAGCCAGCCTTCGCCGCCCGCTTCCAGGTGTTCGGCCAATCCGCTGAGGAAACCGCGCAACATCCGGCTCTCCGGGTCGTAAACCGCGGACTCCAGCGGAGAGCTGGGACGCGCCGGCAACCAGGGCGGGTTGCAGATGATCAACGGCGCGCGGCCTTCCGGGAAGAGATCGGCCTGGATCACCTCCACTTGTCCGTGCAAGCCGAGCTGCTTGATATTTTCGCGGGCGCAGGCCAGCGCCCGCGAGTCCACGTCGGTCGCCACCACTCGCTCCACCCCGCGGCGGATCAGGACCGCGGCCAGTACGCCGGTACCGGTACCGATATCGAAAGCCAGCTTGGTCGATGGCAGCGGCGCTTCAGTGACCAGTGTTATATATTCCCCGCGCACCGGGGAAAATACCCCGTAGTGCGGATGAATCCGGCCGAACAGCACTGGAATCTCCACCCCTTTTTTGCGCCATTCGTGGGCGCCGACCAAACCCAGCATTTCGCGCAGCGAAACCACGGAATCCTGCCTGCCCGGGCCGTAGGCTTCGCGACAGGCCTGCTGGACATCGGCGGCGCGCCGCAGCGGGATGGTGTAGTCCTTTTCCAGCGGCACCAGCAACATCCCCAGGATGCGCGCACGCTGGCCCTGGCTTTGGCGGTGCAAATGAAACGCTTCGGTAATCGACGGCGCCGCTTTCGGGGCTTTGCGCGCGGCGCGGCGCGGCTTGCGGTCGAGACGGCGCGACAAGGCTTGCAGGAGTTGGCGGGCATTCTGGAAATCGCCGCGCCACAACATCGCCGTTCCTTCGCAGGCAAGGCGGTAGGCGGCATCGGCGGTCAGGGTGTCGTCCGCGACCACCACCTGTTTAGGCGGCACTACGCCACTCTCGGAGCGCCACAACGCGGAGCGGGTTTTGCCGGATTCTGTCCAGCTAACAACGGGATGATCGTTCACAAGAAGGCCTTCGCTAACAGCAGCATTGATCACCCAATTCGGTGAGATGCTGGCATTGTAACCCAGGCACCGGCTTTCTATCGGGCGCCATCCCCCGGCGCCAGAAATACGCGCAAGGACTCGAACGGCGAAGGACGACTCAGCGGGTCGTTAATGGAATGACATCGGAAGTATGTTTCTTGGCCTGTTTGGCCGCTTTCTTTTCCTTGGGATTCAACGCCGGTTGTTTTTTTACTTCCTTCTTGCTTTGCTTTTCCTTGCCCATGATGCTGCTCCTCGTGAGTTCCCGCGAACGGCGGGTGTGGTCTTCAGTATAGGCCGATGGGAAATGGGAAACCGCTTGGCAAAAAATATAACGCGGCGATTGCCGCCGCGCCGGTCCAGCGCTACCGATTCAGAACTCCAGCGATTCGGCGATGGCCTGGATGCCCGCCATTGCACAGGCATTATCGGCTTCGCCGCCCGGTGCGCCGGATACGCCGATGCCGCCGAGCAGCATTCCGGCGCCTTCAATCACCTGCCCGCCGCCCGCCGCGAGGAATCTGGGAAGGCTGCGCAGGCCGCTCTGCGGCTTGCCCGGCTGGGTTTCCTCGACCAGGCTGAGCGTGGAGGTTTTGAAGCTGACCGCCGTCCAGGCCTTGTTGATCGAGACTTCCACGGTGTGCGCGCCGGCATAACGGTCGCGCAGCAACACTTGGGGAAGCCCCGATT
>CALMWM010000236.1 GCA_937873435.1 uncultured Gallionellaceae bacterium | reverse complement strand
CGTTACACGTTATTCTTAATAGTCGAATTGCCGGAAAAGTGTGAGTTCGCGTTGACAGAATCTCTCCAGTCCGTATAATGCGCGCTTCCTTTTGGAATGTGGGTCGTTAGCTCAGCCGGTAGAGCAGCGGACTTTTAATCCGTTGGTCGCCAGTTCGAATCTGGCACGGCCTACCAAGTAAAACAGCAAAAAGCCCAGCCCACAAGGTTGGGCTTTTTGCTTTCAGGCTTCTGTGTAAGAATTCAGTAAGCGAATTTGCTCAATACTAATCTTGGTGGCGGCGAAGAAAACGGCGTATTGCCGCTAGTTATATTTTTAACCTTGGAAGGAAGCGTGTGATGAAGGCTATCGTTAAATTTGCCATGTTCGTTGTTGTTTTGTCCGGGCTCCCCCTGTTGGCCAATGCAGAAAGTTGGAAGGCTATTGAAGGATTGGACGGGCAGTACGTAGACCTGGATTCTGCCTCCCGGAATGGCGACCTCGCCACAATTAGCAAAAGACGCTTGAACGCCGGTTTCGTACGAAAAGACACTCTTACTTTTGACTGCTCCCGCAACACGCTTGAGGAAGTGAATGGCATGGTGCCGGTTCCCAAAGAATTGGAGCCTGTGTTTGATAAGGCCTGTTCACGTATCAACACTAACAGTTTCTGGAAGTGGTTGTAACGCCACTTGATGCCCCTTCAGTGGTACGAAGCCGAGTAGAACTATCTAATTCGGATTTTTGTGTGGTTGTTTTTTATCATGAGCCGGCAACCGCTGTTGGCCGCTACCTACCAAACGTCCAATGGCAAAATAGCACGGATTGCAAGCACGCAATAATCAGAATTGCATAATGTTGGGCCGGATGAGAATTTCTATCCGTGCACTACTTCCACTACTCCCTTCATTTCAGGGTGAGGCCCGCAGCGATAGGGATATAGGCCAGGCTTTTCGAAAGTGCGCTGCCACGATTCACCGGGAAAGAATCTGTCCGATTCCGCGAGCCCTTCCTCCTCGAAATATACCGAATGGTTATTGCGTTTTTCCTTGTTGACCCATTTGACGGTGGTACCCGGTTTGATTTGGATATGCTGAGGTTCGAACTCCATCTTGACGATGGACACTTCGACGGTTTCACCTGCACCAGCCAATGAGGTGAATGTCGCCAGGAAAAAAACGGCGAGCAAACTGAAAATGCGTTTGTCGATCGCGATCATGGCATTCTCCTTTCGAGTCCATTTACAAGCTATGACGTTTAAACCCCAAAGAAGGTTCCGTTGCCTAAACCATAGAAAAACAGTCAACAATAGCTATAATGAAGTTACTTACCTGCGGTACTCGGTGAGCGTGCAATAGCGCATTGGAAAAGATGGAGGTGCATCATGTTAGACATCAACAAAATGATCCAGGATGAGACTACCTATCGGGGCGATCCCGAAGGTTATCTCGTCGATCTCCCGGAATGGTCGGAAAAAATCGCCATGGAATTGGCAGTGCAGGAAGGTATTTCACTGACGCCGGATCACTGGAAAGTGATCCGTTACCTGAGGAACTATTATTGCGGTCACGGGCCTAGCTCGAGTCCTCGCGAGGCTTTGTGCTGCCTGGAGGAGGAATTTGGCGATGGAAACGGCAAGAAATGGCTTTATCGGCTTTTTCCCGGCGGGCCGGTGCGTCAGGGGGGTAAGATTGCCGGTCTTCCCGAGTTTGCGCATACCGTCGATCTTTCGTTCGGCAGCATCCACTGATATGTCGCGCAACGAAAGAAGGCGGGGTGCGATGCAGGTTTGGGTGTTGCTCGGTGCAGGTCTAATTTTCGGAGGGCAGGCGATGGCATGGGATGGTAATGGATACCGCAAGCAGGGTGTCGACGAACTGAAAAAACGGCTCGATCCCGAGCAGTTTCACGTCACGCAGGAGAACGGCACGGAAGCGCCTTTCCGCAATGCCTACTGGGACAACAAGCTGGAAGGGATTTATGTCGATGCCGTGTCGGGCGAGCCGTTATTCAGTTCTCTCGACAAGTTCGATTCGGGTACCGGTTGGCCCAGTTTCAGCAAGCCGCTGGAACCGGCCAATATCGATTTGCACAAAGACCGCTCACATTTCATGGAACGTACCGAGGTGCGCAGCAAGTTCGGCGATTCGCACCTGGGGCATCTTTTCGACGACGGCCCGGCGCCGGGCGGCCAGCGTTATTGCATGAATTCGGCGTCGCTACGCTTTATCGCCAGGGAAAACCTGGAAAAGGAAGGCTACGGCGAATATCGCAAGTTGTTTGAAATGAAATGAACCGATGCCGCTTCGGCAGCGGCCGATAACGCTTGGTTCGGACGGGGATGGCCTTATAATGGCGGAGGCCTTTTAATCCCCTGCCGGTTTAGTCCGGCGCAATCAGCCGAAGTCGGTAAAATAGGCTTACTTTTACGGTAGGCCTTTTTTCTGGCGATAGACGTATGCAGCCATCACACTCATCATTCCAGCCGGACACCTATTGGCGTTCGTTGCACTATTTCAACCTGTTCCGGCTGACCGTTGCAGGTTTCTTCGTGGTTGCCTACATTCAGTTCGGCACGGTGCCTTTCGGCGAGGATAATCCGTCGCTGTTTTTCCTGGTAAGCATTCTGTACACGCTGTTCGCGGTCGTGATGATGGTGGCGATCGGGGTGCATTGGCCGAGTTTCAACCTGTCGCTAAGCTTGCAGATGAGCGCCGACGTCGGTTTTATCGTGACCTTGTTGCATCTCAGCGGCGGGATTCGAAGCGGGGTGGGGTTGTTGCTGGTAGCGTCTCTCGCGGCTGCCGGGATGGTTCGGCGCGGGCGGCTGGCGATGTTTCACGCTGCCTTGGCGAGTATCGCCGTGCTGCTGGAGCACAGCTACCGCGTTATCGCCTTGGGCGGCGATGTGCGGGACTATTTGCAGGCCGGTTTGATGAGCGTGGTGTTTTTCGCTACCGCCGGTCTGGCCTACACCTCTGCCAAGCGCCTGATTGCCAGCGAGAGCCTGGCGCAGAAACAAAGCGTCGATTTGGCCAATCTCTCCCAAGTCAACCAGTTGGTGATCCGCGACATGCAGGATGGCGTGTTGGTGGTGGATGAGTCGGGAAGGGTGCGGCAGCGCAATCCCCAGGTCGAAAAATTGCTGGGCGCACCGCCGCGGGTGCGCCGCAAGCTTTTGTTGAACGATTATTTTCCGGCGCTGGCGGTGCAACTGTGGAAGTGGCGCAACCATGACGGCGTAGACTTCCCGCCGTTACTTGCGCCGAGCACAGGCAGGCAAGTACAGGCGCGCTTTGTCCCTGCCGGGATCAAACGTTCCCAGGGGGTGGTGATATTTATCGAGGATGTCAGTCAGATTCAGGCGCGGGCGCAACAGATGAAACTGGCGGCATTGGGCCGGTTGACCGCCAATATCGCCCATGAAATCCGCAATCCCTTGAGCGCGATCAGCCATGCCTCCGAGCTATTGCAGGAAGAGGAAGGGCTGGATGCGGCAAACGCCCGGCTGTTGCAGATCATCCAGGATAATACGCGACGCCTCGACCGTATCGTGCAGGATGTCATGCAGCTCAACCGCCGCGATCGCACTCAATCCGAACAGCTCGATCTGGAAGGCTATCTCTCCGATTTCATCCGGCAATTCTGCGATGCCGAGAATGTTCCTTCGGGTACTTTTGGTCTCTCTCTTTCTGCGGGTGCGGCGATATGTTTCGACCGCCATCATTTCGACCGGGTATTGTGGAATTTGTGCCGCAATGCGTGGCGGCATTGCCGCAAGCAACCGGGCAGCATCCAGCTGGAGGCGGCTACTCCGCCCGGCGGGAATTCCGTACAATTGGATGTCCGCGACGATGGCGACGGGGTGGCGGAAGCATTGCGCAACCAGCTGTTTGAACCTTTCTTTACCACCGACAGCAAGGGTGCCGGTCTCGGACTGTATATCGCGCGCGAACTGTGCGAAACCAACGGTGCAGCGTTGGACTACGTCGAATCGGAGCAGGGATGCCTTTTCAGAATCAGTGGCAGGAGATCATGTAGTGAAACGAACGCAGAGCACGACCAAGGATAACGAAGTGGCTGCCGAACGCACACGGATTCTGATCGTCGATGACGAGGCGGACATTCTCGAATTGCTTGAGTTGACCCTGTTGCGCATGGGGCTGGAAGCGCAGCGAGCGATGAGCGTCGCGGAAGCGCTGGTGTTGCTCAAATCCCAGGAATACGGCTTGTGTCTGACCGACATGCGTTTGCCGGACGGGGAGGGTTTGCGCCTGGTGGAGTACATCAGCGAACATTGCCCCAATCTGCCGGTCGCGGTGATCACCGCCCACGGCAATATGGAAAATGCGGTTGCCGCGCTCAAGGCCGGTGCCTTCGATTACTTGTCCAAACCGGTATCGCTGGGGCAATTGCGGGTGCTGGTCAAATCCGCCCTCAATCTGAAGGCGCCCACAGCGAGCCGCAAAGAGCATGATTTGCTCGGTAGCTCGCCGCCTATCGAGTCGGTCAGGCAACTGGTCGCCAAGCTGGCGCGTAGCCAGGCGGCAGTGTACGTCAGCGGCGAATCGGGTAGCGGCAAGGAATTGGCAGCACGGCTGATACACGAGAACAGCACGCGGCGCGACAAGGATTTTGTCGCGGTAAATTGCGGCGCGATCCCGGAAAATCTCATGGAAAGCGAGTTTTTCGGTTATCGAAAGGGGGCATTCACCGGCGCCGACCAGGATAGAGACGGCTTCTTCCAGGCGGCCAACGGCGGCACCCTGTTTCTCGACGAAGTCGCCGACCTGCCGTTGGCGATGCAGGTAAAGCTGCTGCGCGTGATTCAGGAAAAGAAGGTGCGCAAGGTCGGAGCCACTCAGGAAGAAGGCGTCGATGTGCGCATCATCAGCGCTACTCATCAAAATTTGGGCGCCTGCGTCGAGAGCGGAAAATTCCGCCAGGATCTGTATTACCGGCTTAACGTGATCGAACTGAAAATGCCGCCGTTGCGCGAAATGCGCGAGGATATTCCCGAATTGGCCGCAGCCATACTGCAGCGTTTGTCGCACGATGCCGGCGCGGACGTCGTGCCGTGCCTGACCCCGGCAGCTGTGCGCGCCTTGCAGAATTACAGCTTTCCCGGCAACGTGCGCGAACTGGAAAATATTTTGGAGCGCGCCCTGGCTCTATGTGGCGAGGCGCGCGTGGACGAAGGCGACTTGTATCTTGCACCGCCGGAAGTTTCTCTTCCTTCCCTCGAATCCGGCAGCAATATGGCGCTGCCGGAATATCTCGATCAGGTAGAACGTCAGGCGATCATGGACGCGCTGAACAAAACCCGTTTCAACAAGACTGCCGCCGCCAAGCTACTGGGCATTACTTTCCGGGCACTACGCTACCGCCTAGACCGTTTGGGTATCGAGTAGACCCGACCTTTACCGTTTTCATCTTCCAGATTTTTTCCGCGTATTCGCCGATAGTCCTATCGCTGGAAAAATGCCCCATGCCGGCCACATTGAGGATGGCTTTCTGCGCCCACTGCTGGGTGTCGCGGTAGAGTTCGTCGACCTGTTCCTGGCAGGCAATGTAAGCAGCATAGTCGGCCAGCAGCAGGTAATGATCGCCGTCGGCGGTCAGCGCATCGAAAATCGGGCGGAAACGTTCCGGGTCGTCGGGCGAGAAGAAGCCGCTGGCTATCATGTCCAGCGCTTGTCGTAATTCACCGTTGCTATGGTAGTAGTCCCACGGGTTGTAATGCTGGCTCAGATCGCTGGCTTCGGCTGCGGTGAGGCCGAAGATGAAGAAGTTTTCCGCCCCGACGTGGTCGCGCATTTCGACGTTGGCGCCGTCCAGCGTGCCGATGGTCAACGCACCATTGAGAGCGAGCTTCATATTGCCGGTACCGGATGCCTCGGTGCCGGCAGTGGAAATCTGTTCGGACAAGTCGGCGGCAGGGATGATGTCGGTGGCGGAAGTGACATCGTAGTTGGGGAGAAACACGACTTTCAGCAAATCCCGCACGGCTGGGTCGTTGTTGACCACGTCGGCAATATCGTTGATCAGTTTGATGATCAGCTTGGCGCGCAGGTAACCCGGCGCGGCCTTGCCGCTAAAGATTACGGTGCGCGGCAGGAAATCGCCGGAAGGGTTGGCGCGGATGCGGTTGTAGCGCGTCACGACGTGCAGGACGTTGAGGAGCTGGCGCTTGTATTCGTGGATGCGCTTGACCTGGACGTCGAACAGCGACGCAGGGTTCACGTCGAGCTTGAGCCGCATCTTGATGATCTCGGCCAGCCGCTCCTTGTTCGCGCGCTTCACGTCGCGGAACCGTTTCCGGAAATCCGGGTCCTCGGCAAAGGGCACAAGCTTCTTCAGTTCCGCAAGATCGCTGACCCATGCCTCGGAGATATGCCCGGTGATGAGCTCCGACAGTTTCGGATTGGCCTGGTGCAGCCAGCGGCGCGGCGTGACGCCGTTGGTGATGTTGATGATCCTGCCCGGATAGAAATGGTCGAAGTCTGAGAAGATGGTGGCCTTCATCAGGTCCGTGTGGATCTGCGAAACGCCGTTCACCTGATGGCTCCCGACGATGGCCAGGTGGGCCATGCGCACACGCCGGCCGTCCTGCTCGTCAATGATCGACATGCGCCTGAACCGTTCCTCGTCTCCGGGATGGCAATGGCGCACCTCTTCC
>CALMWM010000235.1 GCA_937873435.1 uncultured Gallionellaceae bacterium | reverse complement strand
CCTGCAGACCGTGATGCTGCGTTCGCTGCGGCAGGCGATCTACAGCCCGGACAACGTCGGACACTTCGGCCTGGCCTACGAGAGCTACACGCATTTCACCTCGCCGATCCGCCGCTATCCCGACCTGTTGATCCACCGCGCCATAAAGTCGGCGCTGGCGGGACGGCGCTACGACACCCTGAACTGGGAGGAGGTGGGCCTGGCCTGTTCGGCGACCGAGCGCCGCGCCGACGATGCCACGCGCGATGTGGAAGCTTGGCTCAAGTGCTATTACATGCAGGACAAGATCGGCGAAAGCTTTGACGGCAGCGTCAGCGGCGCGACCGGCTTCGGCATTTTCGTCGCGCTCGACGATGTGTATGTCGAAGGACTGGTACATGTAACCGATCTCGGCAACGATTATTTCCATTTCGATGCGGCCAAGCACCAATTGCTTGGCGAGCGCAGCGGTCAGCGTTTCCGCCTGGGCGACCGGGTGCGGGTGAAGGTGGTGCGGGTCGACCTCGAATCGGCGAAAATCGACTTCCAGTTCGATCCGCTGGAACCCGTTGCCGTCGAAGAAGACAGCAAGCCGGCACGTAAGCGCGGCGGCAAGGCGGGAGGAAAGCACCGATGAGCAGCGTTTTGATCTATGGTTTTCATGCTGTCACCAGCCGTATCCGCCACAATCCGCAAGGCGTGAGCGAACTCTACCTGGAGCGCGAACGCCAGGATGGGCGTATGCAGGACTTGCTGCGCTTGGCAGGGGAGAACGATATTCGCGTGATCCTGGCTGAGCGCCACCGCCTCGACAACATGTCCGGGCACGCCAAACACCAGGGCGTCGTTGCCAAGGTAGCAGCGCTGCCGCAATACCAGGACATCCACGACGAGCTGGAAAAACTCACCGAACCGGCACTATTGCTGGCGCTCGACGGCGTGCAGGATCCGCATAACCTCGGCGCCTGCCTGCGGGTGGCCGATGCCATGGGCGCTCATGCCGTGATAGCCCCCAAGGATCGCGCTGTCGGCCTCAACGCCACGGTGCGCAAGGTCGCCTCGGGTGCGGCGGAAACCGTGCCTTTCATCACTGTTACCAACTTGTCGCGTTCCTTGCGCGAACTGCACGACGAAAACATCTGGGCGGTCGGCATGGCTAGTGAAGCCGAACAAGATCTGAATGCCCTCAAGCTCGACGGCGCCATCGTCTGGGTGCTCGGCGCCGAAGGCGAAGGATTGCGCCGCCTGACGCGCGAAACCTGCGACCAGCTGGCGCGCATCCCGATGCACGGCAGCGTGGAAAGCCTCAACGTGTCGGTCGCCAGCGGGATTTGCCTGTATGAAACCCGGCGCCAACGCAATCAAGTTTGATTTTTCAAGCTTTCTTTAGTACAATCGCGGGTTTTTCAACCCTTGCCTCACCGCCACGCATGTCGGGAGGCTATAAACCAAAAGGAGAATTCATGCGACACTATGAAATCGTTTTTATTGTTCACCCTGATCAGAGCGAGCAGGTGCCGGCCATGGTCGAGCGCTATCGTGCCCTGATCACCACCAAGAACGGGGCGATTCACCGTCTCGAAGACTGGGGCCGTCGCCAGTTGGCCTATCCGATCCAGAAAATTCACAAGGCGCATTATGTGCTGATGAATATCGAGTGCGATCAGGAAACGCTGGACGAGCTCGACCACGCATTCAAGTTCAACGATGCTGTGCTGCGCTATCTGACCATTAAGGCGGATGCAGCAGTGACCGCACCGTCGCCGATGATGCGCGAAGAGAAATCCCGCTCGTTCGAAGCACCGTCCGAAGCCGAAGCCGAAGCGGCCGCAGCCCAGGAAGTCGCCGCCCCGACCGTGGCCTAATGTAAGTGCAATCCAACCGGGTTGCTTTGAGCGGGGAAGTTATTGAGATTGGCGTACTGCGCCATACACCCGCCGGATTACCGGTTCTGAATGTCAGGGTTGCGCATGTTTCGGAACAGGTGGAAGCCGGCTCGAAACGGCAAGTGCAGTGTGCGGTTCCCGTAATAATGATCGGTGAACCGGCCAAGGCAGGATTGAAGCTCAAGATCGGCGATAGGGTTTCGCTACAGGGTTTCCTCTCACGCCGCGGCCTGAACAGCCCGCAACTGGTATTGCATGTGAACAAGATTGAATTGATTGAAGAGGAAGGTTAATTATGGCTCGCCCAACAAAACCGAAAGACAAGCGCCCGAGCAACCGCAACATGTTCAAGCGCCGCAAATACTGCCGCTTCACCGCGGAAAAAATTGAACACGTCGATTACAAAGATGTTGATATCCTGAAGGACTTCATCGCGGAAAACGGCAAGATCATCCCGTCGCGCATAACCGGCACCAAGTCGCGCTACCAGCGCCAACTGGGTACCGCGATCAAGCGCGCCCGTTTCCTGGCATTGTTGCCTTACACCGATCAGCACTAATCAGCACTTAGGGAGTTGCAAAGATGCAAGTAATTCTATTGGAAAAAGTGGCTAACCTTGGTCAACTTGGCGATGTCGTCAAGGTCAAGGACGGCTATGGCCGCAATTATCTGGTTCCGCAAGGCAAGGCAAAGCGTGCCACGGAAAAGAACATGGCCGAATTCGAAGTGCGTCGCGCCGAACTGGAAAAGCAGCAGGCCGAAATTCTGGCACAAGCTCGGACTCGTGCCGAGAAGCTCGAAGGCATGACCGTTAAAATCAGCCAGAAGGCTGGCGTGGACGGCAAGCTGTTCGGTTCCGTAACCAACGTGGATATCGCCGAAGCTCTGAAAGAGCAAGGTGTTGAAGTTGCCAAGGCAGAAATCCGCTTGCCTAACGGTCACCTGAAGCAAATCGGCGACTACCCGCTCACCATCGCGCTGCACCACGATGTGACGGCTGACATCACCGTTTCGGTGGTTGGTCTCAGCTAAAGCGCTGATAAAAAAGAAGTAGGTGAAAAGGGGCTGGAAACAGCCCCTTTTTGCATTTACGAAGTCCGGTATACTTGGCAACAATGAACGATCCCCAACTCGACTCCATCAAACTCCCCCCACATTCGGTCGAAGCCGAACAATCCGTGCTGGGCGGCCTGCTGCTTGAAAACGTCGCCTGGGACAAGATCTCGGATTTGATCAAGGAAGCCGACTTTTACCGCCACGATCATCGCCTGATCTACCGCCATATCGGCAAGCTGATCGAACATGCCAAACCGGCGGACGTTATCACCGTCGCGGAAATGCTGGAAAACAGCGGCGAATTGAACAGCGCAGGCGGATTGGCGTATCTCGGCTCGCTGGCGCAAAACACCCCGAGCACCGCCAATATCCGGCGTTACGCCGAAATCGTCCGCGAACGCTCGGTAATGCGCCAACTGGCGGAAGTCGGCAGCAGCATCGCGGATAGCGCATTCAATCCCACCGGTCGTTCAAGCGCACAGTTGCTGGACGAGGCCGAAGCCAGAGTGTTCGAAATCGCCGAAGCCGGGGCACGCGGCAATAAGGGCTTCGTGCCGATTCAACCGTTGCTGACCGAAGTGGTGGAAAAGATCGACATCCCGTTTCACCGCGACAACCCCGATGAAGTGACCGGCATTCCCACCGGCTTTCACGACTTGGATGAAAAGACTTCTGGCTTGCAACCGGGCGACCTGATTATCGTCGCGGGACGCCCCAGTATGGGCAAAACCGCTTTTTCGCTGAATATTGCCGAGAACGTCGCCTTGCAAACCGGATTGCCGGTGGCCGTCTTCAGTATGGAAATGGGTGGAACCCAGCTGGTGATGCGGATGATCGGCTCGGTAGGCCGTCTGGATCAGCACAAATTGCGTAATGGCCGCCTGGAAGACGACGACTGGCAAAAGATGACCTATGCGCTGGGCAAGCTCAACGATGCGCCGCTGTTTATCGACGAATCGGCAGCACTGTCGTCGATGGATCTGCGTTCGCGCGCACGTCGCCTGTTTCGCCAGACCGGAAAACTCGGGCTGATCGTGATCGACTACCTGCAACTGATGAGCGGCAACGGCAGGGGCGGCGGCAACGAAAACCGCGCCACCGAAATATCGGAAATTTCCCGCTCGCTCAAGGCTTTGGCGAAAGAACTTGATGTGCCGGTGATCGCCCTGTCTCAGCTCAACCGCAGCCTGGAACAACGCCCCAACAAGCGCCCGGTGATGTCCGACCTGCGCGAATCCGGCGCTATCGAGCAGGACGCCGACCTGATCCTGTTCATCTATCGCGACGAAGTCTACAACCCGGACAGCCCGGACAAAGGCAGCGCCGAGATCATCATCGGCAAGCAGCGTAACGGCCCGATTGGCATGGTGCGCATGACTTTCCTCGGCGAATACACCAAATTCGAGAATTACGCCCACGGCGGTTCGTACTGATCCCATGGCTCGTCCCCTTCAAGCGAGTATCGACCTCGCCGCACTAACCCACAATCTCGGCGTGGTGCGGCGCCATGCGCCGAATTCGCGCATCATGGCGGTCATCAAGGCCAACGCCTACGGCCACGGCATGTTACGCGCCGCAGGCGCGTTGAGGGAAGCCGACGGCTTTGCGGTACTGCGCCTGGAAGAAGCGATGGCCCTGCGCGAAGCCGGCTTCACCCAGCGCATCCTGCTATTGGAGGGATTTTTTAGCGCCGACGAATTGCCGCTGCTGGCGCAGCATCGCATCTCCAGCGTGATTCACCATAGCGCCCAGGCCGAGCTGTTGCAGCGTGCCGAACTGAGCGAAAAAATCGACGTATTCCTCAAGATAAACACCGGCATGAATCGTCTCGGCTTCCTGCCGGAACAATTTCCCGCCGCGCTGGAGAGCCTGCGTGCCAATAAAAATGTGGCGAGCGTGACACTCACCACGCATTTCGCCACCGCCGACGAACCGCCCGGCATCTCCGCGCAGCTCGAACTATTCGACCGCCTGACCCGAGGTTTGGAACTGCCGCGCAGCCTCGCCAATTCCGCCGCCATCCTGCGCCACCCGGAAACCCACGGCGACTGGGTGCGCCCAGGCATCACCCTGTACGGCGCCTCGCCATTCGCCGAGGCGAGCGCGCAGGAACTGGGCCTGAAACCGGTCATGACCCTGCAAAGCCGGATCATCGCCGTGCAGAATCTGGGGGCAGGGGATACTGCCGGCTACGGCGGCCTGTTCCGCGCCGAACGCCCCACCCGAATCGGCATCGTCGCCTGCGGCTACGCCGACGGCTACCCGCGCCACGCGCCCACCGGCACACCGATCCTGGTCAACGGCAAACGCACGCGCACCATCGGGCGGGTGTCGATGGACATGCTGTTCGCCGACCTGACCGGCATCCCCGACGCGGCTGTCGATAGCCCGGTCACCCTATGGGGCGACGGCCTGCCCGCAGACGAGGTAGCCCGCGCCGCCGGCACCATCAGCTATGAGCTGTTTTGCGCGCTGGCGCCACGGGTGCCGGTGGTGGAAATCGGAAAATAGGACTGCAACCTAAAATCGTCATCCGGTGAGAATGAATTCTGAACCCGGATCATCGATTGGAATGCCCCTGTAGATACTGTTATTCCCGTCAAGCCCCATGCAACGCTGGGTTGAAATTTTTACCCGACTTGAGGACGCCGAAAGCGACATGAACAAGTTTACGCATCATCGCGCCGATTATAAGCTTGGCAGGCTTGCCGGCTGCGGCAAGGCGGCTACGGAAGCATTTTCCCCAATCGGTTCTATAGAGGGCGACCATGGCGGGCATGTAGAGGGCTTTGCGGAGAAAGGCATGGCCGATCTTGGAAAGTCGTGGTTTGCCTTTGACGCTGCTGCCGGACTCATGCTGGCGCGGGTCGAGTCCCGCATAAGCCACCGCCTGCCGGGCATTGCCGAAGCGCTCAAAGTTGGCATAGAACGCCAGCAAGGTGGCGATGGTGCGTTCGCCCACGCCGGGAATGCTGTCCAGGAGCGCCTGTTTGCTTTTCAGATCCTTGTCGTCGTCGATATGCTCGCGGATCGTTTTGACCAGAGCGCTGATCTGTTTGTCCAGCCACTCGATATGCTCGATGATCCCAGGTTTTACCGCATCGCGCGCCACCTCAAGGCGATTGCTCTCTTGAATGCGCATAGCCTGCAACGCTTCCAGGCGCAGCACCATCGCCCGCAACGCTTGCTCGCTGGGTGTGGGAGCCTGCCACGGTTCAGGACGGCGCTCAAAGCAGAACTCGGCAATCAACTGGGCATCGACCTTGTCGGTCTTGGTGCGCACCATCCGGGAGGTGCCGAATGCCTTGATCTGGGCAGGGTTGACCACGCTCACGGTCATTCCCTGAGTCGCCAGATACTCGGCCACCGCCTCCCAATATACCCCGGTGGCCTCCATGCACACATGCGGCGGCGTCGCGCCCTGTTTCTCAAGCCACTCGATCAATACTTTGAAACCTTTAGGATTGTTCTCAATAACCTTGTTTTTATACTTGCCGCCGGGAAGTCGCAGAGCGCAGTCCAGCTTGGCTTTTGCCACATCAATTCCCAAATCAAACTTTTGCATAAAAAATCCTCTCGTGATCTACCTTGTCAATGCGGGCTGCCGGCAAGCCGGGCCAAAGATACTGTCCGATCTTTACTGGAGGGTGAGCGACTGCTGCAAAAATCTACGTCACTGGCTCAAGGCCAAAGGAGCGGCACAGCATCCAGTCACTCTATCTTGAGGTGCCCCTCAAGAGTTACTACACGGTTTCGACGGTCTCAATTCCGTCGAATTCACTACCATGGGAATAATACAAGGAGCGGCCTTGGCCGC
>CALMWM010000234.1 GCA_937873435.1 uncultured Gallionellaceae bacterium | reverse complement strand
CCGTCGTCGCCGAACATGTAGGACGCGCCGCCCTTGATCACCTTGATCGACTCGATGTTGTCGAGGTCGATGTTGACCTTGCCGGTGCGCTCGAATACCGGCACCCCGTCGATGACGATCGCCACGCCGGGCTTTTCGCCCATGTAGCGCTGGTTCTCGATGCCGCGCAGCTTGATCTTGATTTCTTCGCCGCTCGACAGGTCGGCGGTCACGCCGGGGATGGACTGCAACACCTGCATGATGTTTTCGACATGCGCATCGTCGATCTTCTTGCCGCTGATCACGCTGATATTGGACGGCTCGTCGCGCTTCGATTCGAAGCGGTCGTCGATGGTGGTGGAGGTGACTACCACCTCGTTGAGTTTCTGCGCGCCCCCTGGCCCTCTATCGGCCCCGCTATCGGCGCACGCCGCGGCTCCCGCCATGCCGGCGCAGACCCCGGCGATCAATTGCTGCAATACGGTTTTTTTCATGTTGTCGAACTCTCCCTGAACGATGGCTACTACTCGCCGCTTTCACGGCGGCAAACCACGGTCACAGGGCAATTCTCATGCCATGCAAAAAACCTTTTCGAATCAATTCATGATCTGTGTCAACTTTGCGGCATATGGCGCAACCGTTAAAAATCGCACAAAAAAAACGTTTAAGCCAGCCGTTCGCCGATGCGGGCGTTCGCGTACCAGGCGAGCAGGGCAGCCGTGTCCGCGACTGCTTTGCAATCGGCCTCGGCCAGCGGCGCATAGGGACCGTGCTTGACCTCGAAAATCACCCCGCCCCGATCCAGCGACAGCACCGAATGCCAGATGCCGGCCGGGTTCTCCAGCAGCTTGCAGTCTTCGCCCAGCACGCTGCGCGCGATCACCGTGCCGGCCTCGTCGAAATGCAGCACGAGGAAGCGCCCGCGCAGCGGAAACAGCAACTCCCAGGTGTACGGATGGCGGTGCGGCAGCACCACGGTATCCGGTTCCATCGCGATGGCCAGGCGCTGGATCGGATCGCTCAGTTCCTCGTGCAGGTTATGGTTGGCGCGGCGGCGCGGGGAGTGTTGCGCCTGCTGGCTGAGGGCCGCCAGCAGCGTATCGGTGATTTGCTTCAAGGCCATGCTCCAGAAATCAAAACCGGCATAATATCCGCCTTGCGCGGTAGCGTGGCTTATAATTCCGCATCCCCCTTGGAGTAACGAGGTTTCATGGAAAACAATCCCCGGCTTTTCGAACTCTACCCGGCACTCACCGAGGTTGCCGCGGAAACCCGCGCCACGGCGCTGGCGCAAGCGCAAATCCTCGCGGTGCCGGCCGGCACGCTGCTGTTCGACGAACGCCAGCCCTGCCAGGGCTTTCCCTTCATGCTGGCGGGGGCGGTACGGGTATTGAAGAGCGCCCCCAACGGGCGCGAACTGCCGCTGTATCGCGTCCTGCCGGGCGAAACCTGCATCATCACCGCGAGTTGCCTGCTCGGCCATGCCGACTACAATGCGCGCGGCGTGGCGGAAGGAGCGACCGAACTGGTTTTCCTGCCGCGCCCGCAGTTCGACCTGTTGCTCGCTAGCCCGCCGTTCCGCGATTTCGTCTTTAGCCTGTTCGCCGAGCGCATCGCCGAACTGATGCAACTGGTCGAGGAAGTCGCCTTCCGCAAGCTCGACCAGCGCCTTGCTGCGCTGCTGCTGGGCAAGGGACGGACATTGCATATTACTCACCAGCAATTGGCCGACGAACTGGGCAGCGTGCGCGAAATGGTCACCCGCCTCCTCAAGGGCTTCGCCGAACAAGGGCTGGTGGCGCTCGGGCGCGAACAGGTGGAAATTCTCGATGCCGCCGGATTGCGCCGGGTCGCGGCTGAGTGACTTTGGTTACAGACTATCTGTTCGCGAAATGGCTAAATACGTAAAAGCAGTTTTTAGTTTTTAGTGTTGAGTTGTGGAATGCGCTTCGCGCCTGATTCAATAGCGACATAACGACGCACTTGGCGCGGCGACACCAACTAAACACTCAACACTAAACATTCAAAACTGTTTTTGTTTTTCAATTACCCTCACCGTTTTTTAATTTTTGGAAGGAAAGCACCATGAAAGCGAATGTAGGCGGAATCGACCGTATTTTGCGTATCGTAGCGGGTCTGGTATTGATCGGCCTGGCAGTCGCCGGGGTCGGCGCCCCCTGGACTTGGATCGGCGTCGTGCCGCTGCTCACCGGCGTGTTCAGTTTTTGCCCGTTCTACCCGTTGCTGGGCCTCAATTCCTGCCCGATGAAATAAGGGTAAAACCATTTCCCCTTCCCCCGCGAGCGGGGGAAGGCCGGGATGGGGGAAAATTTACCGGGAAAGGTTCATCAGCACACTTAATTTTGGGAGCAGTTTGTGCAGACAGATAAAACTTCGGCGACAGAAAAAAAATCCACTTTTTCGTTGACGCACATCCCGATACATCCGCGCTCGGTCAAAGGGCCGTTCCGCAATTTCAAAACAGCGATCCTGCTGCTGGCCTTCGCCGTCTACTTCCTGTTGCCGTGGATGCCGTGGGAGCGCCATGGGGTGATCCCCAACCAGGCAGTGCTGTTCGACCTGGTCGGGCGACGCTTCTTCGTCTTCAACATGGCCCTGTATCCCCAGGATCTGATCTCGCTGTCGCTGCTGCTGTTCATCTCCGCAGCGCTGCTGTTCTTCATTACCGGCCTGGTCGGGCGGGCTTTCTGCGGTTACTTTTGCTTCCAGACGATCTGGACCGATGCGTTCATCTTCATCGAACGCTGGATTCAGGGCGAGCGCCCGGCCCGCTTGCGCCTGGAGAAGCAGCCCTGGAATGGCGAAAAAATCCTCAAAAAATCCACGACCCACGCAGTGTGGTTGGCATTCTCGTTCTGGACCGCCTTCAGCTTCATCCTGTACTACGGTTACGCGCCGGAACTGACCGTGCGCTTCTTTGGCGGATCGCTGCCGACTGCCGCCTATCTGACAGTACTGGTTCTAACGCTGACCACTTACGCCTCCGCCGCCCTGCTGCGCGAGCAAATCTGCATCCTGTTTTGCCCCTATGCACGCTTTCAGGGGGTGATGTACGAACCTGAAACCCTGATCCCGTACTATGATTTCCAGCGCGGCGAAGGCTCGGCGGGCCGCGCGCCGCACAAGGAAGGCCTGAAGACGCTGGAGGAACGCCACGCCAAGGGGGTCGGCGATTGCATCAACTGCGACCTGTGCGCGCAGGTCTGCCCGGCCGGCATCGACATCCGCAGCGGCCTGCAATACCCCTGCATCTCCTGCGGCCTGTGCGTCGACGCCTGCAACACGGTGATGGACGCGATGGGCTATCCGCGCGGACTGGTGCGCTACGATTCGGAAGTCAACATCGAAAGCGCCACCCCCGGCAAAGTACATCTCGACCTGCTGCGGGTGCGTACCGTCGGTTACGGCCTCGCGATCCTGGTAATGCTGGGGGTGCTGGTCTACAACCTGGCATCGCGCAGCGACGTCCAGCTATCCGTCCAACCGGTGCGCCAACCGCTGTTCGTGATGATGTCGGACGGACATATCCGCAACCGTTACCAGATCCACATCACCAACAAGTCGGTCGAAGAACACCGCTACCACATCGCGGTGCGCGGCGTGCCGGAAAAGGCGCTCGACATCGGCACCATGAGCGATGTCAGCGTGCGTCCCGGCAAGAGCGTGCTGGTGCTGGCCAGCGTCGACCTGAGTCCGGCGGAAGTGCAAGCCATAGGCGCATTCGACTTCGTCGTGACGCCGGCGAACCAACCGGG
>CALMWM010000233.1 GCA_937873435.1 uncultured Gallionellaceae bacterium | reverse complement strand
TCGGGATCGGCATGATGGTGTTGCTGTTGCTCACCCTGGTGCGCGGCGATTTGTTGCAAAGCTGGCAGGCCGCCTTGCCGTCCGATGCACCCAACCGCTTCGTCATCAACATCCAGCCGGATCAGGCTGCCGGGCTGCGTGATTTTTTCGCTCGGCATGGCATCGCCGATGCGCCGCTTTACCCGATGGTGCGCGCCCGTCTGACGGAGATAGACGGCAAACCGGTCGATGCGCGCAGTTTTCCCGAAGACGTGCGCGCGCAACGCCTGGTCGAACGGGAATTCAACCTGTCGTGGGCGGCCGCGCTGCCTCCGGATAACCGGATCGTCGGCGGCAGTTGGTGGGGCAGGGGCGCCACCCCGCAGCTTTCGATTGAAGAAGGGATCGCCAAAACGCTGGGCATCCGTCTCGGCGATAGCTTGACTTACGAAGTCGCGGGCAGCCGTTTCGAAGCGCCGGTTACCAGTTTGCGCAAGGTCGCCTGGGACAGTTTTCGCGTCAATTTTTTCGTGATCGCTGCGCCCGGCCTGCTGGAAAGCTATCCGGCCAGCCGCATCACCAGCTTTTACCTGCCGTCCGAACGCGTAGCCGTGCTCGACGAGATGGTGCAGGCCTTCCCCAATTTCACCGTGATCGACGTGGCGGCGGTGATGGGCGAGGTAAGGCGGATCATGGCGCAGCTTGCCGGGGCGCTGGGCTTCGTTTTCCTGTTCACCTGGATCATGGGCTTTGTCGTGTTGTTCGCGGCCATCGCCGCCACCGCCGACGAACGGACACACGAGGCTGCGGTGATGCGCGCGCTCGGCGCCGGGCGGCGCACCATCCTGCTTGGCCAGTTCGCCGAATTCGCCGGAATCGGCTTCCTGGCCGGTATTGTTGCCGCTTTGGGGGCTGCCGGGCTGGGGTGGACTTTAAGTGTTAGAATTTTTCAACTCGAATACCTGTTCAACCCTTGGCTGCTGGCCGTGCCTGTCGGCGGCGCCTTGATGGTCGGGGCAGTCGGGCTGCTGAGCAGCCGCAGCGTGTTGATCCATCCCCCATTATGGGTTTTGCGCAACGAATGATGAGCGATTAAAGCGAAAAACATGAGTTCACTGGAACAGACAATCGAAGAGCAGAGGAAGGTGCTGAGGCAGCGCCTGGAATGGCCGATGGCGATGCTGGCGCGGGCTTGCCTGCCGGTGTGGTGCGACCGGAGCAAGCTGGACGGTGTGCTGCAACAAGGAATGTCCACCCTGCCGCTGTGCCGCCAGTTGTATGCCTCAGACACCTCGGGCATCCAGGTCAGCGCGGCTTTCATGCCGGACGGCATGAGCAACGCGCGGCGCGGCAAGAACCTGGCGTTGCGCCTTTACATGGACAGCGGAATGCCGCAGGAAGGGCTGATGCTTTCCG
Organism: uncultured Gallionellaceae bacterium; assembly: GCA_937873435.1. GTDB lineage: Bacteria > Pseudomonadota > Gammaproteobacteria > Burkholderiales > Sulfuricellaceae > JAGXQV01. The sequence continues at coordinate 2,361 of CALMWM010000233.1, read as the reverse complement.
ACGTTTACATCAACGAGAACCAACTTCCTTGCGTCAGCGCGGTGCAGGTGGTGCGCGGCAAAAACAGCATGGATGGCTTCCTGGTCGCCGACTTCGATCTGCGCGAGCTGGCCTTGCCGGAGCGTCAAGTCGCGGTCGAAAGCAGTTGGCGCCAGATGCGCGGCGATCCGGCGATTCGCGAGGCGCTGTTCCAGCAAAGCCGGGTGCAGAGCCAGATGGATGTGCACGCTGACGAGGTGATCGCGATTTTCGACGAGCTGATCAGCGAGCGCGGGGTGTTCCACGCCAAGCTGCATTATTCCAGTTCGCGTACCACCTTGTGGCGGGTGGACGATCCTTACCGTTACCATATCCATGTGCTCGACGAGATCATCAATCCCGCGGTGTGCCTGGCTTATCCGCGCCGCCCCTATACCGAGTTGGCGACAGTGCCGGCGCGCTTGGTGCGCCCGGTGCTGGAGCGCTTCCGCATTCTGCGCGAAGCCGATGAAACGGTGTATTTGCGTTCCAGTTCGATCAACGTGATCAACGGCATGATCAGCCTGACGTTTTCCTGCGACGGCTCGCATTACATGCCGGTGGAGGAGTTTCTGGAAAAGGGCGATGAGTTCTGGTTCGGCACGACCAGCTAAAATTAAACTTTGCGGCATCCGCTGACCGTCCGCTGCGCGATGCCACCTATTCATCTCATGCCAACCCATGGAGCAGATTATGGCAATACCCTCCCAAGACATCCGCAGCATGGCGCTGTATTGCGATTTCGAAAACGTTGCCTTGGGCGTACGCGATGCCAAATACGACAAGTTCGACATTAGCAAGGTGCTGGAGCGCCTGCTGCTAAAAGGCAATATCGTCGTAAAGAAAGCCTATTGCGATTGGGAACGCTACAAGGAATTCAAGGCACCCATGCACGAGGCGTCGTTCGAGTTGATCGAAATTCCCCATGTGCGCCAATCGGGCAAGAACTCCGCCGACATCCGCATGGTGGTCGATGCCCTCGACCTGTGTTACACCAAGTCTCACGTCGATACTTTCGTCATCATCAGCGGCGACTCGGATTTCTCGCCGCTGGTGAGCAAGTTGCGCGAGAACAATAAAACCGTGATCGGCGTCGGGGTCAAGAATTCCACTTCCGACTTGCTGATCGCCAACTGCGATGAGTTTATCTACTACGACGACCTGGTGCGGGAAACCGCGGAAAAGGCCAAGAAACAAAGCAAGAAGAAACCCGCCGCCGGGAGTGCTGCCAAAGCCGCACCCAAAACCGCCAAACAGGAGGAAGGTGGCAAGACCCAGGAGGCGCTGGATCTGGTGATGGAGACGGTGGAAGCACTCTTCGCGGAGCGCAGCGAAGAAGAAAAAATCTGGGGGTCGATGGTGAAACAGGCGCTGAAGCGCCGTAAGCCAGGCTTCAACGAAAGCTATTACGGCTTCCTCTCGTTCAGCAAATTGCTGGATGAAGCCGCCGAACGCAAGCTCATTGATGTCGAACGCGACGAGAAATCCGGCGGCGTGATCATCACGAGTTTCAACCCCGAGTATTAAACGTTCGTGAAACCGCGGGCATACGCCGGGCGTGCATCTGCCCGGTCTGACCGCTACCCGCCTGCTCAGCTACTGCGTGCCTGCTCTTCATGCTTCCGTTCGCGGGAGATCAGCTTGGCCAGTTCGTTCATCTCTTCCGCCAAAAGCTCAAAAAGATCGTCCAGGGTGACGATGCCGATCAAGGCGCCATCCCGATCCACCACGGGTAGCCGGCGTACCCCTTTGGTGCGCATGAAACGCATGGTCTCGTAAACGCCTTCGTTTTCGCCGATGGAGGCCAGCTTCGGTTCCATGAAATCGCCCACCGTCAGTACCGAAGCATCGAGCTCCATGGCGACGATTTCCAGAACGATGTCGCGGTCGGTGATAATTCCCGCCGGCAGACGTTTGCCGCCTGCCTCATCGACCACTACCAGGTCACCGACATGATGCTGGCGCATCAGGCGGGAGGCTTCAAGCGCGGTGGTCTCCCGTTGCACGATCACGACTTCCCGGTTGCATATTTCGCCTATGGCCATGACTATGTCCTCCCTGCTATTGATTAAAGACCGCCATATCTCTGCTCTACGTAGCAGGCTGCTCTTCGGTGTTGTAGTGAAATTCCTGCAAGTGTTTTTGCCAGCAGAATTGGCGGGGAATATTGCGTAGCAATTTATTTATAGCATCGAGCGAGGTAGATTGCCGAGGCTTCCGATTGCAATGCGTTGCTGTTATGTCTGGCTGTTGAGGGAAAAGATGAAGGAGTAGAAAAGCAAAATGCCCCGAAAGGGGCATTTTGCTTGATGGATGGCGGAGCGGACGGGACTCGAACCCGCG
>CALMWM010000232.1 GCA_937873435.1 uncultured Gallionellaceae bacterium | reverse complement strand
AAGATACTGTTGGTCGAAGACAACGAAATGAACCGCGACATGTTGTCGCGCCGCCTCGAACGCCGGGGATTCCAGATGACATTCGCCGTCGACGGCGAACAGGGGGTCAGCGCGGCCGAAGCGGAACAACCCGATCTGATCCTGATGGACATCAACATGCCGGTGATGGACGGTTGGGAAGCTTCCCGGCGCATCAAGGCCAACCCGCTCACCCACGCGATTCCCATCGTCGCGCTGACCGCGCACGCGATGAGCGGCGACCGGGAAAAAACCCTCGCCGCAGGCTGCGACGATTACGACACCAAACCCATCGAATTCCAGCGTCTGTTGGGAAAAATCACCGCTCTGCTGCAAAAATGCGGAAAAAACGCGGGCTGACGGAAAATGGCAAACGCATGTTTTTCCCGATAATCCAGCCGCTCACCCGGGCCGCGCTCGCGCTTTTCTGGCTGGCGCTGATCGCCGCTTGGCAAACCGTGGCAGCGGCCCCGACGCCCTCCCCCACGGAAATCCGCATCGCCGTCCTGGCCAAGCGCGGCGAAGAGCGCGCCACGGAAAACTGGCAACCGACTGCGGATTACCTGAATAAACAGCTGCCCGGCCACCGCTTCACGATCATTCCCCTCGATTTTGCCGCCATCCACCGTGCCGTGGCGAATGGCGAGACAGATTTCGTGATCACCAATTCCGGGATGTACCTGGATTTCGATATCCAATACGGCGTCAACCGCATCGCCACCCTGAAAAACCGCTGGCACGACAAACTGTTCACCCAGTTCGGCGGCGTGATTTTCCGCCGTGCCGACCGCGCCGACATCGCCGGCCTCGGCGATCTCAAGGGCAAATCCTTCATGGGTGTCGACGAATCCTCGCTGGGCGGCTGGCAGGCGGCTTGGGGCACCCTGTTAGACGCCGGGTTGAACCCCTACCGGGATTTCAAATACCTGAGCTTCGGCAACACCCACGACGCGGTCATCTATGCAGTCCTCGACGGACGGGTGGACGCGGGAACAGTGCGCAGCGACACGCTCGAACGCATGGCGGAAGAAGGGAAAATCCATCTTGAGGATTTTGTCGTGCTGGGCGAAAAAGCGGATCGCGACCGGGACTTCCCCTTTGCCCTAAGCACCCGGCTCTATCCCGAATGGCCGTTTGCCGCGCTCAAGCACACCTCGCGCGCGCTTGCCGAGGAAGTCGCCATCGCGCTGATGGCCATGCCCGAAGATAGCCCTGCGGCGCAAGCATCCTCCAGCGCGGGCTGGACCATCGCCCTCAACTACGAACCGATCAATGAACTGTACCTGAAACTCCACCTCGGCCCTTACAAGGACGTGGGCGCGATCAGCCTGAAATCCATCGCGCAGAAATACTATTACCTGATCCTGGCAGGCATTGCGCTGCTGATCTTCCTGAGCGCGCTGGCGGTGTATTTTTACCGTCTGAACGGACGTTTGCGCAAAACCAAGACGCAGCTCAAGGCGGAACTCAGCCAGCGGCACGAGTCGGAAAAAGCACTGCTGATCCGCTCCGCCACCATCGAGGCCGCCGCAGCCAGCATCTTCATCACCGACCGGCACGGCATCATCGAGTACGTCAATCCGGCCTTCAGCCGCACTACCGGCTACTCCGCGGCAGAAGCGCTCGGCCGGACACCCGCCCTGCTCAAATCCGGCCTTCACCCCCCGGCGTTCTACCGCGATTTGTGGCAAACCATCCTGGCCGGCAAGGTCTGGCAGGGCGAAATCACCAACCGCCACAAGGACGGCGTGACTTACGTGGACGAATCGATCATCACCCCGGTGGTCGACGAACATGGGCAAATCATCCGTTTCGTCGCGATCAAGCAGGACATCACGGCGCGCAAAGCCGCGGAAAAGGCCTTCGCGGAACAGCATCTCCTTTACGAAACGTTGTTACGCGCCTTATCGGATGCCGGAGAAGGAATGCTGGTGGTCGACAATGGCCGCATTATCCTGGCCAACGATGCGGCATGTAGCCTCTCCGGCCTCAATGCAGCGGAAATAAAGACGCTGCCTTCATTCCTGGAACTGATCCATTCAGACGATCGGAATGAGGTGAGCGAGCGCTACCAGCGCCGCCTCCGCGGCGAAAAGATGGAAACCCGTTATGAAGCCGCCATCGTGACCAAAGACGGCAGGCGAATCGAAACGGAAATCGCCGTCGCCGCGATGGAAATGAACGAGCGTCAGTGCATCGTCGCGCTAATCCGCGACATCACCGGACGCAAAATGCTGGAAAAGGAAATCGAGCAGATTGCCCGCCAGAACCAGCTGATCCTCAACACCGTGGCGGAGGGGATTTGCGGTATCGCCCAGGATGGCCGCACCACCTTCGTCAATAGCGCCGCGACCCAGATGCTCGGCTACAGCCACGACGAGCTGCTCGGCCAGTCCCTGCACGCGCTGACCCATCACACCCGCACGGACGGCAGCGCTTTCCCGGCGGAGGAATGCCCGATCGGCGCCGCCATGCGCAACGGCTCGATCTACCATATGCCGGACGAATTGTTCTGGCGCAAGGACGGGCGCCCATTACGGGTGGAATCCACCTCCACCCCGATCATCGCCGGAAACGGGGAAATCATCGGCGCCGTGGTTTCTTTCCGCGACATTCATCTGCGGATGGAAGCGGAAGACGCGTTGCGCCGCGCCAAGGAAGAAGCCGAAGTGGCGAACCAGGCCAAAAGCGCCTTCCTCGCCAACATGAGCCACGAATTGCGCACGCCGCTCAACGCCATCATCGGCTACAGCGAAATCCTCGCCGAAGAACTGCAAGACGATACCGAGGAGGCGGTGGTAGAAGATCTGGGCAGGATCCGCAGCGCCGGTCACCAACTACTGGCGCTGATCAACGACATCCTCGATCTCTCGAAGATCGAGGCCGGCAAAATGGTGCTTTCCCCAGAACATTTCGACATAGCCGAAACAGTGGTCGACGTTGCCGCGACCGTTCACCCGCTGGCGCAACAAAACTGCAATATTCTTCGGGTAAGCTGCCCTCCGGGAATAGGAACGCTCTACGCCGATCACACCAAGGTAAGCCAAGTGCTGCTTAACCTGCTCAGCAACGCGGTCAAGTTTACCGAGAACGGCACCATCTCCCTCCGAGTAAGCCGCAACAACTTCAGCAGCTGCGAACAACTCTGCTTCGAGATTTCCGATACGGGAATCGGCATGAGCCAGGAACAGGTAGAAAAGCTATTTCAGGATTTCACCCAGGCAGACACCTCAACCACCCGCAAATACGGCGGAACCGGCCTGGGGCTGGCCATCAGCAGGCGTTTTTGCCGTCTGATGGGTGGCGACATCTCGGCCACCAGCGAATCCGGCAAAGGCTCCACTTTCATCGTCACCCTGCCGGCCAGCATGACCGCCAATCCGTTGCAAGAAGCCAACCATGCCATTGCTGCCGTCTAAAGCCGCCGCCACGGCATGGCAATCGCGCAGGGTTACCCACTTTATAAAGACGAAATATGTTTCACGGATCGAACCGCCTGAAAACTGCTTATTAACATGAACAACATGAATGAACAATTCGTTGTCGCCCAGACCGTCATGACCGCATTCGATCTGTTATGCCGTGGCCCAGCAGTCGTTCCCGAAATGCTCAACTCCCAGGTTTACGACGCATTCTCCGCCGCCCCCGACTTGCATATGCTGCCTGTCGTGGATGGCGGCCGGCCTATCGGCCTGATCACCCGCGCCAACCTGATCAACCGCTTTGCCAGACCGTATCA
>CALMWM010000231.1 GCA_937873435.1 uncultured Gallionellaceae bacterium | reverse complement strand
ACGAAATCTTTTGCGCCGGCGGCGAGCGCGCGCAGCTTGTGATCCGGCTGGGCGGTGATCACCAGCACCGGAAGGTAGCCATCCGTTTCGATTTCCTTCAGGCCTTCCATCACCTGGAAGCCATCCATGCCGGGCATCTGCAGATCGAGCAGGATCAGGTCGTAGTTGTTTTGGCGATGCAGCTCGCAGACTGCATGGGGATCTGTCGTCGACGCAATGCGGGCATAGCCGGCATCGCGCAGTATTTCCTCAAGTAACAGCACATTGGCCTGCTGGTCGTCAGCGATCAGAATGCTGGCATTAAGGATTTCATGTTGGCTAATCATGGTAATAGTCCGGTTTTATGGGTGTTGACCTGTTTTTCTGAAAATTGTAACGCATCGTCCAACGCGCTCATAAATTCATTGATTTTGATGGGCTTGGTGAGGTAGCGGAAGAATCCATGCTCTAGCCCCTTCTCGATATCGCGGAGCATTGCATTGGCACTGAGGGCAATAACCGGGATGTGCGTTGTCGCGGGGATTTCGCGCAGGATGTTCAGGGCTTCGATGCCGCTGATGCCTGGCAGATTGATGTCCATCAGGATCACATCCGGAAGGTGGGCGCGTGCCAGCGCTATGCCGAGATGTCCATCGCGGGCGCTCAACATGCGTACATGGGGGTGGCCCTCGATGATTTGCTCGACCAGCATCAGGTTGGCCGGATTGTCTTCCACGTAGAGCAGGGTGCGCAACGCCGCGTCTACTTGTGCCGCTGGCGCAAGTTCTCTGGAAGTCGCATTCCCGGCGGCGAGTTGCGGCATAACGTCGCCGGCCAGTTCGATCCAGAATTCGCTGCCCACCCCGACGGTGCTTTCCACGCCGATGGTGCCGCCCATCAATTCCACCAGTTGTTTGGTGACCACCAGACCGATGCCTGTGCCTTCCTCGCTGCCGGTTTCCTGGCCGAGGCGATTGAACGGCTGAAATAGCTGCACCAGCTTTTCCGGAGGCAATCCCGCGCCGCTGTCCTTGATGCCGATGCGTATTCGTTCCGGGGAGCTCAAACTGCACTTCACCTCGACCATTCCATGCTCGCGGTTGTACTTTATCGCATTCGAAAGCAGGTTGATCAGAACCTGCTTGACCCTGGTTCGATCGGCATTGGCAAACCAGGAGTTGTCGAACGGGAGAAAGCTCATCCGGATGCCGCGTTTTTGCGCCTGCGGCTCGATCATGGCCTGGCATTCGCGCATGATCTCGTTCAGCGACACCGGTTCTCGCGATAGCGATAGCTGGCCGGATTCGATTACCGCGAGATCGAGGATTTCGTTTATCAGTTCCAGCAGATACCATCCTGCCTTGATAATCTCGTGCAGCCTGACGGACTGGGTTGTAGTCGGCGGCGGCGAACCAGCCTCCAGCAACTGGGCGAAACCGAGGATGGCATTGAGCGGAGTGCGCAGCTCATGGCTTATGCTGGAAAGGAAATTCGACTTCGCGAGGTTGGCCTTTTCCGCCGCGGACTTGGCGCTCACCAGTTCGATGTTCTTGTCCTGCAACGCCTCAAAAAGTTGCGCCTGTTCTGCGGCACTATCGCGCAAGGCCTGCTGCGCGGCATACTCCTCGGTGACATTGCGGAACACCAGCACGGCGCCGACCACCTGGCCATCGCGGTCGCGAATCGGTGCGCAACTGTCGGCGATAGCGCATTCGCTTCCATCGCGTGCAATCACCACGGTGTGGTTGGCCAGGCCCTGTATCGTGCCATGCGCCAGGGTTTCCTTTACCGGGATAGCCGTGGGCTGGCGGGTTTCCTGATTGATAATCCGAAAAATCTTGTCCACCGGGCGACCGCTGGCTTCCGCCTGCGTCCAGCCGGTGAGCCGCTCGGCGAGGGGGTTCAGCAGCGTCACCCGTCCGGCGGCGTCGGTGGCGATCACTGCATCGCCGATGGAGTTGAGCGTCACCGCGAGCTTTTCCTCGCTGACTTGCAAGGTGAGGTTGGCCTGTTGCAGTTGTTTATTCGTTTCCTTTTGCATTTCGAGCAAACGCTGTTGCTCGGCTTCGACCTGCTTGCGCGCGGTATTATCCGTGCCGATCAACAGATAGCCGATGATTCCACCTTGGGCATCGCGTAGCGCGGTGACCGACACGATGGCCGGGAAGCGGCTGCCGTCCTTGCGGATGTAGGTTAACTCGTAGATGTCCTCTATCCCGCGCGAGGCTTTGAAGACCAAGGCTTCGAAGCCCGGCCTGATCTTGGTGGACAGCTCCAGGCTCAATGCTTCGGCGCGCGCGATCACTTCCTGAGGATCGGAAATGTCGGCCGGGGTGATCTTGTTCAGGACGTCGGCGGCCATGTAACCCAGCATGCGCTCGGCGCCGACATTGAATATCTGAATCACGCCCTTCTCGTCGGTGGCGATGCTCGAAAAGTTGGCGCTATTCAGAATAGCGTTCTGCAAGGCCCCGGTTTTAAGCAAGGCTTCCTGGTGTTGAATCTCGGTTTTACCCTCCGCCGTGCCGACAGCAGTGCCGGAAATGGCGGGATCGCGGGTTTTTCTTTGCATGGTCGACCTTAGTTAAAGCACGAATATTTCTGGCGGATTGCGCGGCCAGGACGCACTTCCCTGTACGCTAATGCCGCACAAGATATACATGTTTCGGTGCGCGGGCGCCGGGGTAAATTGAGTTCGCGCACCCATTCCAAGCGGCCATATTTCATTATGGTGATTAATCCTGCCGCTTTCCGTGCGCTATCGCACATAAGACGGCGTCTTCGGGCAAAGCAGGGGCGGCGCCAAGGATTCGCAGCGACTTTTGAGTGAGGTCATAGATAATTTCGGGCATCGCGCAGTAAACGTCCGAATTCCTTTTTGACCACCGCATAGCATTCGCAGGTGCGCGTCTCCAGCCCCGCCCGATCCAGTACCGTGATGTGGCCGCGGCGGTAGCGGATAAACCCCGCTTGCTGTAAATGGCCGGCGGCCTCGGTAATGCCTTCGCGGCGCACGCCGAGCATTCCGGCGATCAATTCCTGGGTCATGGTCAATTCATTCGAGGGCAAACGGTCGAGAGTCAGCAACAGCCAGCGGCACAACTGCTGCTCCAGCGAATGCTGGCGATTGCACACCGCGGTTTGGGACATCTGCGTCATCAATGCCTGGGTGTAACGCAACATCAAACGCATCATCGGCCCGGCACGATTGAATTCCTCCATCAGCCACTGCGCTTGCAGTTGGTAGCCGTGGCCGGCGGTCTGGACGATGGCCCGGGTGAGGGTGCTGTTGCCGCCCAGGAAAAGTGAAATGCCGAGCACGCCTTCGTTGCCCACTCCTGCGATTTCGGACGATGCGCCGTTTTCCATCAGGTATTGCAGGGACACGATGGCGGTGGTCGGAAAATAGGCGTGCCGCAACGTGCTGCCGGATTCATAGATGACTTCGCCCAGCGGCATCGCGATCAATTCCAGGCGGGGAGCAATGCGCTCGTATTCCGCCGGGGGCAGGGAAGCGAGAAGATGGTTTTGCTTGGGGCTTTGCGGTGCATCCATATGCGACATCCGAAGTTGGCCTGAAAGGCTTGACCGTCATACATATAGCATACGCGCTTTGCTTCCTGCCTGTCGCGCGGCAAGCAGGAATTTCCCAAGTCGTTACAGGCGTCGGCCTTGAATGACGCGCAGCAATATCATCACGATCGCGACGACCAGCAGAATGTGTATGAATCCGCCGATGGTGTACGAGGAAACCAAGCCAAGCAGCCAGAGGATAATTAATATGAACGCAATGGTTTCGAGCATTTGTGTGACTCCTTTTAAACACCGGTTCCGAATATTCGGGTTTGTCGGGTCATGCGCCAAGGCTGCCTATCCAATGTAGGGACAGGCAGCCAATGTTTGCCGCAGGCGCTCAACGTGGCGCGATGTTGCCGTCGTCGTCGGAGAGGATGATTTCGACGCGGCGGTTCAATTGACGATTGGCCGCAGTGTCGTTGCCGGCAACAGGATACTCCTCGCCGTAACCGTGCATGAATACACGATCGCTGCTAGTGCCCTTGTCGATCAAGGCCGTCCGCACGGCATTCGCGCGCCGGTCGGAAAGCGCCAGATTGTGGCTGTTGCTGCCGGTGCTGTCGGTGTAGCCCTCGATCAATACCTTTTGACGCGGGTATTGCCTGAGAAAGTCGGCCAGTTTTTGCACGTTGTGCATCCCGCTCGATTCCAGTTGCGCCTTGTTGGTATGGAACAATACGTCGCCCAGCGTGATCACCAGGCCGCGCTTGGTTTTCTGGGCATTCAACTCCTTGAGCAGTGTTTCCTGTTGCGCAATGAGTGCCTGGTCGCGTTCCGCTTGGGCGTTGGCTTCAGCCGTTATCGACTTGAGGCGGGCTTGCTCGCGTTCCGCGTTGGCGTTGGCAGCCGCCAATGCGTCAGCTTGCTGAGCGGTGGTTTGCTGCAAGGTTGCCACCTGCTGTTTGGCGGCATCGGCTTCGATCGTCCTGGCCTCAAGGCGGACTTGGTTGCGTTTGGCAGCGGCGTTGGCGACTGCCAATTCAGCGGTTTTCCGCGTGGCGGTTTCCTCTGCGATGCCCACTTGCTGCTTGGCGATATAAGCCAGTTGATTGACCGTGGCATCGCTTTCACCCTTGCTCAATGCCTGATCCGCCTTGTTCAGCGAGTCGCCGGCATCTTTCAGCTCGACCGCGGCCAGATCCGTGACCTGGGGGTTGCTTCGCGCGCTGTTGTAACTGCCATGCGCATCGGCGAGTGAGGTGTTTTGCGGCACGGAACTACAGCCGGAAACGATCGCGACAGCGATCAGGGTCATGGGAAAGTACCGATTTTTTTGCATGATGAACTCCGTTGATGATTATTGGGTTTTACGGTTGATTTCCTGGCGTAGCGCGTGGCTGTCTTCCTGCAACGCGCTTGCGGCTTTCTGCGCCTTGGCGGAAAGCGCCGTCGCGCTGGCCAATTGGGCGTCGACCTGTGCTTGTTCTGCCAATTGGCGGGCGAGTACGTAATCTTTATCGGCCATTGCCCGCTCGGCGCCATCCATTTTTTCCATTGCCGATTTGAGCTGGAGCGGTGCAAATTCATTGCCCCCGGCGTTGCTTGCATTGCCTACCGCAACCTTGGAAACGGCCATCTGTGCTGTTGGCGCCGGAGCGCTGGCGCAGCCAACCATGAAGATGGTGGCGCCCACGGTTATGGCGATCTTGTGCATCAATCGATTCGATCTGAGGTGGCTAAAGTTTTTCATCGTATTTTTCATCCAGTGAGTTGAACGTCGAGCTTAATCGTTGCAATAAGTCATTAATGCAATTGCAAGGATTTCCGGTTTTTCCAGCAACTGTCGAAACGAAGAAGAGAGGTATTCGCTTTGCGCGTTTCCGGCTTGGGGTGGCTTCGTTCCTTATTCGGAGCGCCAAGGATATGGCGCAAAGGCGAGGCCGTCTGTGCGCCAGCGTACCGACTGCCGATGATCGAGCGGTTAACCTTGTGCTTGCCTCCAGAGCTTCCGAGAAAATCGGTGCGGCCTGTGAAATACGGCAGATCGGCTTTCGGATGGCTCTCCGTGCTTTTGCATCATGGGGGATGCTCCTGCATTTTATCCGTCGATCGAATGCAGACTTGTTTTTCGGCGCTATGAATCAACCTGGAAAGGGAATCAAAATGAAAGTATTAGAGAGTTTCAAACTGATCGGTATTTCGATGCTGGTGGCTGCGGGTCTTGCTGCGTGCGACAAGCCGGGTCCAGGGCCTGCGGAGACCGCAGGCCAAAAGATAGACCAGACCGCTGTTGCAGCCGGCGATAAAATCGGCGAAACGGTCGATAAGGTCGGCGACAAGCTGGGCGAGCAGAGCGATAAAGCCGGCGTGGTCATCGACGATGCCGAAATTACCGCCAAGGTCAAAGCCGCCGTTTTCGCCGAACCCGGCCTCAAGACGCTGCAAATCGGCGTCGATACCGTAAAAGGCGTGGTGACCTTGAGCGGATCGGTCGATTCGCAAGCGAGCAGCGACAGGGTAAAAGGCCTGGCGGGTGCGGTGGCTGGCGTATCGGCGGTTGAGAATCAGCTGGAGATCAAGTCGGGCAAATAAGATTCACGCTGGAATTTAGCCGGATCGTCGATTGGAATTTCCTGCATGGATAATGGACGATCCGGGTTTAACGCGCGGAAATTAAAAAGCCCCTGTTTCCAGGGGCTTTTTAATTGCAAACGCTCGAAGCGTACCCGTTAAAACGGAATGTCGTCCTCGAAATCGTCGAAATCTCCACCCTTCTTGGCCGGCGGTTTGGCGCCGGCGTTTTTCGGTGCAGGTGCGGAACCGGAAGGTTCACGATCCATCACCTCGAAGGTGTTGCCGCCGCCGCTGCGTCCGCCCAGCATCTGCATCCGGTCGGCGACGACTTCGGTGGTGTATTGGTCGACGCCTTCCTTGTTCTGCCACTTGCGCGTTTGCAGGCGACCTTCAAGATATACCGAGCTGCCTTTTTTCAAGTACTCGCCGGCGATTTCCGCCTGGCGGCCGAACATCGCCACGCGGTGCCATTCGGTTTTTTCCTGTTTCTCGCCGTTCTTGTCTTTCCAGGTGTCGGTGGTGGCCACGCTGAAATTGGCGATTGCATCGCCGGAAGGCATGTAGCGCATTTCAGGGTCTTTGCCCAGATTGCCGATCAGGATTACTTTGTTGACTGATGCCATGTTTAAGCCTTTCCCTCGATAAGTTTCAAAACTGTTTTCTCGTCCCAGCCGGCCATGTCCACCTTGAGGATCGCGGTGCCTTCCTCGGCGATCACCACGGCTTCGTTCACGCCCGCGACCTCTTTCAGGCTTTGCGACAACATCCCCGCCTGGACGGCGTTGATGTCGCCGAGATGGTACATCTTGGTGCGCACCGCGGGCGGGGTGCGCATGGTCGCCGCCAGTACCAGCCAGATCGCCGACAGCACGGCCCCGAAGGCGAATACCGCGAAATTGCCGACATGATGCGCCAGCCAGCCGCCCGCGACGCCGCCGACGAAAAGCCCCAGGGACTGGGAGGTATTATACACGCCCATCGCGGTGCCCTTGGCTTGCGCCGGGGCGATCTTGGAGATCAGTGAGGGCAGGCTGGCTTCGAGGATGTTGAAGGCGATGAAGAAGGTCAGCAGCAGCGTGGCGATGCCCCAGAAACTGGTAATCAACTGGGTCATCAGCAATTGGGTGACCAGCAGCAGCGAGACCGCGAAGACGAATATCGGCTTCATCTTGGCTTTTTTCTCGCCGACGATGATCGCCGGAATCATGAAGGCGAACGCCACCAGCATCACCGGCAGGTAGACTTTCCAGTGCTGGCTTTCCGGCAGGTTGCCGGTTTCCCGTAAGGCGAACGGAATCACCGTGAACATCGCCATCTGCGCCGCGTGCAGCGCAAAAATGCCGAAATTGAGGCGTAGCAGCTGAGGATTGTGGAGTACGTCAGACAATTTCGCCGGGGCGACTTCGGCGTCGGAATGGAAATGGCTGCCCTGCGGGTCGGGGATGACTTTTGCCACCACTCCGATGGCCGCCAGCGCCAGCACGCCGGTCAACGCAAACATGCCTGGCACGCCGATACTGTCGTAGAGCGCCGGGCCGAGCACCATCGACAGCGCGAACATCCCGCCGATGGTCGAGCCTATCATCGCCATCGCCTTGGTGCGGTGTTCCTCGCGGGTCAGGTCGGCGAGCAGCGCGGTGACCGCGGCGGAAATCGCCCCCGAGCCCTGGATCGCCCGCCCGAAAATCACCCACCAGATGTCGTGGGCCATCGCCGCGACCAGGCTGCCGACCGCGAACAGCACCAGCCCGAAATAGATCACCGGCTTGCGCCCGAAACGGTCGGAGGCCATTCCGAAGGGCAATTGCAGCACGGCCTGAGTCAGGCCGTAGGCGCCCAGCGCCAGCCCGATCAGGGTGTGGTTGTCGCCGCCCGGCAGGTCGTGCGCGTAAATCGCGAACACCGGCAGGATCAGGAACATGCCCAGCATACGCAGGCCGAAGATGCCGGCCAATCCAGCACTGGCGCGGCGTTCTAAGGGGGTCATGGATTCGCCGGGGGGCGTCGGTGCGGTGTTCTTGGACATGGTGGGGCGAGTGGTTGGCGGTCGGCGAATTATAATGGGAATGGCATTACGCGGCTACGCCAGTCTGGCCTTGAGTTCCGCGTAAACGTCATCGCGGGTTGTCACCGCGAGGAGCGTAACCAGCCGCAGTGCGTCGTCGACGTGGTATATCAGACGGTATTGCGGCGTGGTGATTTTTATTTTGTAGCAATCCGGCAAATCGCGTAGCGCATCCTTGGGAACGCGCGGCTCGATCAGGCGTTCTTCAGCCAGCTTTGCCTTGAAGCGTTGCTTGATGCTGCCGTCCAGCTTGTCCCATTCCTTTTCGGCAGCGGGATGTATCGCCAATTCATAGTTCATCGAGACTGACTCGGCGTGCCTGGGCTAGCGTAGCGAGGCGCGATTCGGCGCGCGATTCGGCAATGCGGTCGGCAATCGCGTCGAGCATCGCTTCCATCATGCGCGGCGAAACGATGTAACCCGCTGGTTTGTTGTGGCTGAGGATCGCGACTGCCTGGTCTTCCTCTTCTGCGCGCTTGAGGATGCGTGCCGGCGCTTCGCGCAATTCGGTGACGCCGACGGTGATCGGGGCATGGATGGTTTCCATAATTATGTACTCTTTAATGTATATTATTGAGTATGGTGAATTGTATGGACGTTGTCAAACTGTTCTGCAAGCTGTCGATTTCACTCCCCTCTCCCACTTGTGGGAGAGGGGTGGGGGGAGAGGGCGTTTGCATATCGGCAAGCGTTGTCCCTGAGCGACCTCCCTCTCCCCAACCCCTCTCCCGCCCGCGGGCGAGGGGCTTTCGAACTGCTTGGGGCTGCCCTGAAATCGTCCAGAGATATTGTTGCTCAGCCTGCGCCGCTTCCCGTATAGTTAACGGTTCCCGCTTTATCCGGCTGTCCTCATGGAAACCATCAAAATTCGCGGTGCGCGCACCCACAATCTCAAGAACATCAACCTCGATCTGCCGCGCAACAAGCTGATCGTGATCACCGGCCTGTCCGGCTCGGGCAAGTCGTCGCTGGCCTTCGATACCTTGTATGCCGAGGGGCAGCGGCGCTACGTTGAATCGCTGTCCGCGTATGCGCGCCAGTTCCTGCAATTGATGGAAAAGCCCGACGTGGATCTGATCGAGGGCCTCAGCCCGGCGATTTCCATCGAGCAGAAAGCCACCAGCCACAACCCGCGCTCCACCGTCGGCACCGTTACCGAAATCCACGATTACCTGCGCCTGCTGTTCGCCCGCGTCGGCGATCCGTATTGCCCGGATCACCACATTCGTCTGTCGGCGCAGACCGTCTCGCAGATGGTCGATGCGGTGCTGGCGTTGCCGGAAGACACCAAGCTGATGATCCTCGCACCGCTGGTGGCGAACCGCAAGGGCGAGCAGGTCGAGTTGTTCGACGAGATGCGCGCCCAGGGTTTCGTGCGGCTGCGCATCAACGGCGAAATCCACGAAATCGACGCGCTGCCCAAACTGGAAAAGAACAAGAAGCACAACGTCGACGTGGTGGTGGATAGACTCAAGGTGCGCGCCGACCTCCAGCAGCGCCTCGCGGAATCCTTCGAAACCGCGCTGCGCCTGGCCGACGGTAAAGCGCTGGCGCTGGAAATGGACAGCGGCCGCGAGATGCTGTTCTCCGCCAAATTCGCCTGCCCGGAGTGCAACTACTCCTTGCAGGAACTCGAACCGCGCCTGTTCTCGTTCAACAACCCGATGGGTGCCTGCCCGCAGTGCGACGGCCTGGGCCAGATGAGCTTCTTCGATCCCAAGCGGGTGGTGGCTTTCCCCCACATGAGCCTGGCCGCCGGTGCGATCAAGAGCTGGGACAAGCGCAACCAGTATTATTTCCACATGCTGCAAGGCCTGGCGATGCACTACGGTTTCGACATCGACACGCCGTTCGACCAATTGCCGGAGACGGTGCGCCAGATCGTGCTGTTCGGTTCCGGCAAGGAGAAAATCGCCTTCCGCTATCCCGGCGAGCGCTTTGCCAGCGAGCATCCCTTCGAGGGCATCGTCCCCAACCTGTCGCGGCGTTACAAGGAAACCGACTCGACCACGGTGCGCGACGAGCTGTCGAAATACATCAACTACCAGGGGTGTCCCGCCTGCGAAGGCTCGCGCCTGCGCGTCGAAGCGCGCCACGTGCTGGTGGGCGGCAAGGCATTGTTCGAGGTCAGTCGTTTGCCGCTGAAAAGCGCCTACGACTTCTTCGCCACGGTGCAATTCGAGGGCCAGAAACAGGCCATCGCCGAACGCATCGTCAAGGAAATCGCCGCCCGCCTGCGCTTCCTCAACAATGTCGGACTCGAATACCTGTCGCTCGACCGTTCCGCCGAAACCCTCTCCGGCGGCGAATCGCAGCGCATCCGCCTGGCCAGCCAGATCGGCTCCGGCCTGACCGGGGTGATGTACGTGCTCGACGAACCCTCGATCGGCCTGCACCAGCGCGACAACGACCGCCTGCTGGAAACCCTGCGCCACCTGCGCGACATCGGCAACACCGTGATCGTGGTCGAACACGACCAGGACGCCATCCTCTCCGCCGACTACGTGGTCGACATCGGCCCCGGCGCCGGGGTGCACGGCGGGCATGTCGTCGCGGAAGGCACCCCGCGCGAAATCCAGAACAACCCCAACTCGCTCACCGGCGACTATCTGAGCGGCGTGCGCCGCATCGCCGTGCCGAAAAAACGCCACGCGCCCGACCGCGAGCGCATGTTGCAAGTCACCCATGCCAGCGGCAACAACCTCAAGGATGTCACGCTGGATTTGCCGGTCGGCCTGCTGGTGTGCGTCACCGGCGTGTCCGGCTCGGGCAAATCGACCCTGATCAACGATACCCTGTACCGCGCCGTGGCGCGCCATCTCTACGGCTCGGCCACCGAACCGGCGGCACACAAGGAGGTGCATGGGCTGGAATTTTTCGACAAAGTCATCGACGTCGATCAAAGCCCCATCGGCCGCACCCCGCGCTCCAACCCGGCCACCTACACCGGCCTGTTCACCCCGATCCGCGAACTTTTCGCCGGGGTGCCGCAATCGCGCGAACGCGGCTACGGGCCGGGGCGTTTCTCCTTCAACGTCAAGGGCGGGCGCTGCGAAGCCTGCGAAGGCGACGGCATGATCAAGGTCGAAATGCACTTCCTCCCCGACATCTACGTCCCCTGCGATGTCTGCCACAGCAAGCGCTACAACCGCGAGACCCTGGAAGTCCAGTACAAGGGCAAGAACATCCACGAAATCCTCGCGATGACCGTCGAGCAAGCGCACGAATTCTTCAGCCCGGTGCCGGTGGTGGCACGCAAACTGGCGACGCTGCTGGATGTCGGCCTCGGTTACATCACCCTCGGGCAGAGTGCCACCACCCTCTCCGGCGGCGAA
>CALMWM010000230.1 GCA_937873435.1 uncultured Gallionellaceae bacterium | reverse complement strand
TTGAAATCGCCGCGCTCGCCGGGGCTTACGCCCATTGCGCGTGCCTCGGGCTGCCGGTGCTGGTGGACGGCTTCATCGCCAGCGTCGCCGCGCTCGCCGCCACGCGGATGGTCCCCGGCGCGGCGCAGTGGTTCTTCTACGCCCATGCCTCGGCAGAACCGGGGCACCGGCTGGTGCTCCAGGCGCTGCAAGCCGAGCCGCTGCTCGACCTCGGGATGCGCCTCGGCGAAGGCAGCGGCGCGGCGGTGGCGGTGCCGCTGCTGCGGCTAGCCTGCGCGCTGCATAACGAAATGGCGACCTTCGCCCAGGCCGGCGTGTCGAACAAGGACTGAGCCGGGTGAATGCGACCCTCATCCACCTGCTGCGCCACGGCGAAACCGAAGGCGGGCCGCGCTATCGCGGCAGCAGCGACGACGCCTTGAACCCGAGCGGCTGGGAACAGATGCAGGCGGCGGTGGAAGGGGGGAGCTGGGATCGCATCGTCGCCTCGCCGCTGATCCGCTGCGCCGCTTTCGCGCAAGCACTTGCCGAACGCCGGGGCATCCCGCTGGCGATCGACGCGCGTCTGCGCGAAATGCATTTCGGCGCATGGGAAGGGCGCACTGCCGTCGAAATCATGGAAGAAGACGGCGATGCGCTGACCCGCTTCTGGCAAAACCCCGCCGCCTATCCGCCGCCGGGCGGCGAGCCCCTGATAGAATTTCAGGCGCGCGTGCTGGCTGCCTGGCGGGATATTGTTCGCGATAATTCCGGGCAACGGGTGCTGCTGGTCAGCCACGGCGGGCCGATCCGCGTGATATTGTGTGAAATCCGGCGACACCCGGTTGAACGACTGCTGGAATTCGAAGTGGCGCACGCTGCGCTGCTCGCCGTGCGGATTGACGGCGATGATGCAGAACTGCTGTAGGAGCGACCTCCCGGTCGCGAAGCGGTGCTCGCTTTCGCGATATTCGCGACCGGGAGGTCGCTCCTACGGGATTTAGGATACATATGGCTTTTCTTCAACCCCTGCTGATCGCGCTGCAATTCCTTACCCGCTTGCCTATTTCCTTAAACGGGATGCCTGACGAGCGCGACCTCGGGCGCTCGCTGCTGTATTACCCGCTGGTGGGACTGCTGCTCGGCGGGATGCTGGCCGCGCTGGCGTGGCTGCCGCTCGGTGGCGGCGATACGCTGCGCGCCGCGATCCTGCTCGCGCTCTGGGTGTTCGCCAGCGGTGGCCTGCATCTCGACGGCCTGGCCGACAGCGCCGACGCCTGGATCGGCGGCCTGGGCGACCGCGAACGCACCCTGGCAATCATGAAAGACCCCCATTGCGGCCCGGCGGGCGTGGTGGCACTGGTGCTGACGCTGCTGCTCAAGTTCGCTGCGCTGCAAGCGCTGCTCGCCCACGGCGCCTGGGTCGCGCTGCTGCTCGCGCCGCTGCTGGGCCGCACTGCCTTGCCCGCGCTGTTCCTGTCCACCCCTTACGTGCGCCCCGGCGGCTTGGGCGATGTACTCGCGCGCCGCCTGCCGCGCCGTGCGGCGCTGGCCGTGGTGCTGGCGGTGCTGATCGGCGTTCCCGCGCTGGCTGGCATTCAATCCCTGTGGCCGCTGGCGGCGGCGCTGCTGGCTTTCGTCTGGCTGCGCGCGCTGATGCAGGGCCGGTTGGGCGGCACTACCGGCGATACCGCCGGGGCGCTGGTCGAGATTGTCGAGGTGGCAGTGCTGCTCGGTGCCGCGCTGGCGTAACATTTTGCCAGTGACCTCCGGGCCGCGAAAAAACCTCTCGCCCTCCGCAAGCCGCGCCGAATCGGCGGCAATTTTTGCGGTAAACTTCCCCGCATGACCCAGTCGCTTCGCATCGTCACCTACAACATCCACAAGGGCTTTTCCCAGTTCAACCGGCGTATGGTGCTGCACGATCTGCGCGAGCATCTGCGCGGCACCCAGGCCGACGTGGTGTTCCTGCAGGAGGTGGTGGGGGCGCACGAGCTGCATCCCGGGCGCTACGCCGATTATCCCGTGCAATCGCAGTACGAGTTCCTCGCCGATTCGATCTGGCCGGACTTCGCCTACGGCAAGAACGCGGTCTATCCCGAGGGGCACCACGGCAACGCGGTGCTCAGCCGTTTTCCGATTGCCAGTTGGCGCAACGAGGATGTTTCGGCGCACCGCTTCGAGCAGCGCGGCCTGCTTCATTGCGCGCTCGCGGTGCCGGGCTGGAGCGAAGCGCTGCATTGCATCTGCGTGCATTTCGGCCTGTTCGCGCGCGGGCGGCGCACGCAGCTGGCGGCGCTGCGCGAATCCATCAAACGCGAGGTGCCGCCCCACGCGCCGTTGCTGATCGCCGGCGATTTCAACGACTGGCGCGGCGAGGCCTGCGGGGTGCTGGCGCGCGATCTGCATTTGCAGGAAGCCTTCGGTGCGACCAACGGCGCGCCGGCGAAAAGTTACCCTGCCGCGCTGCCGCTGTTTCGGCTCGACCGCATCTACGTGCGCGGCTTGCAGGTGAAAAGCGTCGAGGTGCACGCCGGGCGGCCCTGGTCGAGGATTTCCGACCATGCGGCGCTGTCGGCGGTGGTCGCGCCTTTATGAGCGCGGATTGCCGGATCGAACTGCTGCAAAACGGCGTGGAATATTTCCCGGCGCTGGAAGCGGCCTTCGACGGTGCCGCACGGGAAATCTTCCTGGAAAGCTATATCTTCGAGAACGACGACACCGGCAAGCGGATAGCCGCCGCGTTGCAACGGGCAGCGCGGCGCGGGGTCGCCACCCATTTGCTGCTCGACGGTTTCGGCTCGCGCACGCTGGCGCCGGAGATCGTCGCCGGCTTGCAGCAAGCCGGCGTGCACCTGTTGTTTTACCGTCCCGAGCTGGGGCGCTGGCGGATGCGCCGCCATCGTCTGCGCCGCCTGCACCGCAAGCTGGCATCCATTGACGGGACGATCGCCTTCGTCGGCGGGATCAACATCATCGACGACATGGACACCCCTGGCCAAATCCCGCCGCGTTTCGACTACGCGGTGCGGGTCGAGGGCGAGCTGGCGGGGGATGTCGCCTGTGCCGCCCGCCATTTGTGGGAGCTGGTGGCTTGGTCGCAGTTGAAACAGCGCCACCTGCCGCGGCGCGAAATCCGTCCTTGCACCAGGGCAGCAGGGGAAGCCCGCGCATCGTTCCTGATCCGCGATAACCTGCGCCATCGCCGCGATATCGAAACGGCTTACCTGGCGGCGATCGCCGGGGCGCAACACGAAATCGTCATCGCCAACGCCTATTTCCTGCCCGGCCGGCGTTTTCGCCATGCGCTGGCGAGCGCGTCGCGGCGCGGCGTGCGCGTGGTCTTGCTGTTGCAGGGGCGGGTGGAATACGTGCTGCTGCACTACGCCTCGCGCGCCCTATACGGCTCGCTGCTCGACGCCGGGGTGGAAATCCACGAGTACCACCACAGCTTCCTGCACGCCAAGGTGGCGGTGGTGGACGGGCGCTGGGCCACCGTGGGTTCTTCCAACATCGACCCGTTCAGCCTGCTGCTGGCGCGCGAGGCCAACGTGGTGGTCGAAGACCCGGCTTTCGCAGGCGAACTGCGCGCCAGCCTGGAACGGGCAATGCGCGAAGGCTCGCGCCGGGTGATGCCGCTGCAATGGAAGAACCAGCCGCGCTACCGGCGGTTTCTGGCCTGGCTGAGCTACGGCGCGGTGCGTATGCTGATGGGGATGGCGGGGTACGCCAACGACTAAAGCGTAGCCGGTGATGTCCTGCATCTTTGCCAGTACATCCCAGTCTATTGAAAAGGGCTATAATTGACTCTATATTTGTAGCCGATATATTCAGGGAGCAAAGTAATGGATGCGATCTACGCCGACTATTCAATCAGCATGTCCGAGTTCAAAAAGAATCCGGCACAGGTGCTGCGCACGGCTGGCGAGAAGCCGGTGGCCGTGCTCAATCACAACCGCCCCGCCTTCTACATGGTCACCCCCAAGCTTTTCGAAGCCTTGATCGAGGAACTGGCCGACCGGGACTTGGCTGAACTGGTGCGCCAGCGCCTGCTGCGCAAGGACACCGCCGTCGAGGTGGATGTTGACCAAATCTGAGGCCGCTCAAGGGCCAGCGAAATACCGGCTCAAATTCCTGCCGGAAGCGCTGGACGAATGGAATGCCCTCGATGGCAGCGTCAAGGAGGTATTGCGCAAGGCATTGAAAAAACGCCTCGAACAGCCCCGCGTTCCCGGCGCGCAATTGCATGGCGATCTGCGCGATTGCTACAAGATCAAACTACGCAAACAGGGATACCGCCTGGTCTATAGCATCGAGGGGGGTGTCCTGGTCGTGCTGGTGCTGGCCATCGACAAACGTGAAGACCTGGCAGCCTACCGGTCGGCGGTCGAACGCCTGCTAGCGGACAAGGGTTGATCGTAATTTCCCGCATCATGCTTTGCATCGAAGATGGATAAGGGATGCAGATTCCCGGCTTTTTAGTATTATCATTGGCTACTTTGCTTATATTGAGGAAATTAATGATTACCAAGGAAGAGATCAAGGGCTATATCGAGGGCGGACTGTCCAGCGAGCTCGTCGATGTGAGCGGGGACGACGGCCAGCATTTCGAGGCCGTCATCGTCAGCGCCGAGTTCGCCGGCAAAAGCCGGGTGCAGCGCCACCAGCTGGTATACAAGGCTCTTGGGAGCAAAATGGGCAATGAAATCCACGCCCTCTCGTTCAAAACTTTAACCCCCGAAGAATGGCGTAAACAGGCAGGCGCCTGAGCGGCAGGAAATCACCAACAAGGAAATATCATGGATCAGAATGTACTGGATCGTATCAAGCAAATCGTAACCGAACACCCGGTGGTGTTATTCATGAAAGGCACCCCCCAATTCCCGCAATGCGGCTTTTCCAACGTCGCGGCCCAAGCGCTGAACGCCTGCGGCACGAAGTTTTTTGCGGTGAACGTGCTAATGGACCCGGAAATTTTCGAGAACCTCAAGTATTACGCCAACTGGCCGACCTTCCCGCAGATTTACATCAACGGCGAATTGATCGGCGGCGCGGACATCGCCAAGGAAATGTATGAAAAAGGCGAATTGCAGCAATTGCTGGCGGGGGTGAAACAGGACTAGCAAGCGGAACTGCCGCGTGTGCAATCCGCTTTAGCGCATTGCACAGGGTGGCGAAGGCAAGGTGAATTCGACTGTTCGGCGGTGCCCGCAGGGTTGGGCGTTAATAGTCGAAGTGGCACGGCGTACTACTTCCGATGCGCCCAGTAGCCAGGACGCCGCTTGTGATGTGCGATAGCAAGAATTCGAAGCTCCTCTTCGGCGACCTGATAGATGATGCTGTACGGGAACCGACGGAGGGATAACCGCCTACAAGTGCCACGAAACGCAGCACCGAGCAGAGGATTGGCCAAAACGAAATTGGCTGTTCGTTCAAACTCAGCCACAAATGCAAGACCGAGGTCGGCATTCGCTTTCAGCGTATAGAAAGCGGCTGCGTCGTGAAGTTCGGCGAGCGCTGGTGAAGCAACGACAAGCTTCATTTTAGCGACGCACGTACCTGTGCAAGCGCGTCATCAATTGGAATGACTGGTGCTACGCCACTCTCAATGTCGGAAATTCTGCGCTCGGTTTCGGTGGCCCACGCTTCCTCAAGTTCGGCATCTTCGTCGAGACTGGCAAGCAATAGCTGGGCGAAAGCTGCGCGTTCACCGGCAGTTAATTTCAGGGCTTCGGCTTCGAGCAATTCGAGTTGATTTCCCATGGCTAATACCTCCGTAGAGAAAAAACAATTGTACCGTGAGTTCGGTGCTGAGTGATGGTGACGCCCAAGCCAAAAAAGGGGACGGATTTATTTGCTTCAGCCCCGTAAAATAAATCCGTCCCCTTTTCTGCCCTACGCATTGAAATGTTTGAGGGGTCATCCCCAGGATTTCCAAGGCCTGTTTGACTTCTGCAGCGCCAGGTGGAACCACGGGAATTATGGCATTGATGAATGCATTCGTGATGCTTGAAGAGCGCCCGGTTATTTTCATCGGGGTGGGCATTCGGAACAGCGATAAGTATTCCATAGGAGTTACGCTCAAGTTAAAACAGCTATCCGTAAGTGACACCTTCTGCACATGATTGCGAATTGAATTAGGCATTTAATTCTGTATTTTGGCAAGCGTCATCCCGTGGATGTGCTGCCTCCCCCCAACCCCAGCCATTTCCCCGCAACCTGCGGTAAACTTCACCCTGACCTGCAAACTTTCGGCACAGCACATGAGCGGACCTATCGCGGTTTCCTATTCGATTTCCGGCGGCGTGAGCATCGGCGTGGCGCCGCTGGGGGCGGTTTACCTGGCCGCCGCGGCATTGCGCGAAGCCCAGGCGATGGGGCAGGAATACGACGCTGCGCTGGCGAACGTGAGCGCCCGCGCCGAGGCGCTGGCGGAAAAGCGCCGCCGCCAGCAGGAGGCGCAATTGCAGCAACGTGCTGTGGTTGAGCAGGAAACGGCGCGGCTGGAAAGCCGCTTGGCGCGGCTGCGGGACGTCGCCGCCGGGCTGGCGGAAAGGATGCCGGAACAGGCCGTCGCGCTTGCCGCCACGGATTTTCGCAGGCCGCCGGCGAGTGGGCAGGAGGCCTTGCTGCAATACGCCGAAGCCGTGCGTGGCGAAATCCTGCGCCTGGAAAATCTGTTCGCGGCTGCCGGCGAGGCGCTCGACGCGCAGTTGCGCGCCACCCTGGCGCAGGCGATGCAGACCGCCGCCGAGCCGGGACTGGACGACCTGCTCCACGCCTACGCCGCCCAGCGCAGCCTGCGCCCCGGCCTCAATCCGCAACAGGCCGCGACTTTCGGCGCCACCGTGGCGCGCGTGCTGGGCCGCCTGGAACTGTCGGCGGACGCCGCGCTGCCTGCCGAACTGGAAGCGCTGGCGCGGGAAATCATGCTCGCGCCCTCGCTGGAACGGGCGGAAACCCTGGCGGTCGAGTTGCGGCTGCGGGTACAGCAGTACCAGGAAGCGCACACCCGCTTGCTGGCGCAAGCCGCGGAGATGAAGGCATGGCTGGATGCGCTCCCCGATGCTGCCCCGGCGGACTTGCGCGCCGCGCTGGAAGCGGCTGCTGCCGGACTGGCGCCGCTTACCTCGGCGCAGCAAGCGGCGGCGCGGCAATTCGTCGAGGCGGCCCGCGCGGAACACGCCCGGCTGGAACAGGAAGCGGCGGCGCTGGTGCTGGAACAATCGCTGCGCGATCTCGGCTACGAGGTGGAAGACATCGAGAAAACCCTGTTCGTCGAAGGCGGCGTGGCGCATTTCCAGCGCCAGGGCTGGGAGGGTTATTACGTCCGCCTGCGCCTCGACCCGAAAGAAAACACCCTCAATTTCAACGTAGTGCGTCCGCGCGGGATGGAGGAAAGCGCGGTGCGCAAGCGCCTCGATTTCCTTGCCGAAGAGCGCTGGTGCAGCGAGTTTCCCAAGCTCCAGCAGACCCTGGCGGCGCGCGGGATAGACTTCAAGGTGCTGCGCCAGCTGGGGGCAGGGGAACTGCCGGTGCAGACCGTCGACCCGGCCAGTTTGCCGCAGCGGCGCGAGGAAGAAGAGGCGGGACGGGGAGCTGGGGTGTTGCGGCAAAAGGGGTTTTCGTAAGCCTTGCCGGTGTGCAGCGTCCTTCTCCTTTAATACCCATTGGGGACGCTTGCGGGTGGGAACTTTAACTCCCTTCTCCCGCAGGCGGGAGAAGGGCCGGGGATGAGGGTGTTTGCATAACGGCAACCGTTGTCGATGAGTGGCGTCCCTCTCCCCAACCCCTCTCCTTTATGCCCATTGGGGTACGCCTGCGGGAGAGGGGCTTTAACCGGCAAATTCATAATAAAGGGGGGCAGCTTGCCATGGAACTGACGCCGCGCTGGATACGCGATCTGGAACGCCTGTTGCCGATCCGTTCGCAATACATCGTCGCAGGCAATATCCGCGACAGTTTTCTCACGCGTTTCCAGGAGGGCATGACCCTCGCGCCGCTGCTGCGCTGCCTGTGGAACGCGCTGCAAGCGCAGGGCTACCGCTTCATGCTGGTGTACAACCCGGTTGAGGGGCTGCGCCCTTATCCCAACGAGCCGGAAGCGGTCGAGCTGGCGACCAGGCATTTCGACCTCAAGCTGCAAGAGGGGGCGATGCCGATGAGCCTGGAAGGCTTGAGCGGGGTGATGGACAAGCTGCCGTTCCTGCGCGAGGCGCGTTGCGCGCTGGTGGTCGATTTCGCCTCGCGCCTGACGCGCCAGCCCGACCACCTGGATGCCACCGAGCACCGCTTTTTCGTCGCCGCCGAGCGCGTTTCGCTGGTCGCCACCCCCATCGTGCCGCGCGGCGCGGACATTGCTTCGCCGCTCGGCAAGGCGCGCTTCAACCCGGTGGTGTGGCTGGTCAACCGGGCGCAGGACCTGCCTTCCTGGTTCGCGCTCGACAGCGCGCGCATCGCCACGATCAACGCGACGCTGCCGGATTACGAAACGCGCCATGCCGCTGCTGAGATTCTGGGCGGGCGTTTCGTGGGCTATGCCGCCGGCAGCGAGGCGGAGCGCGCCAAATACGCCAAGCTGTTCGCCGACACTACCGACGGCCTGGGCTTGAGCGACCTCAGCGACATTGCCCAGCTCGCCGACCGCCAGGAAATCGCCTTCCGCGATGTGGACGACGCGGTGCAGTGCTTCAAGGTGGGCATCAGCGAAAACCCGTGGAAGAAAACCTATCTGCGCGAAAAAATCGCCGATGCCGCGCCTTTCATCGAGGAGCGGGTAAAAGGCCAGCCCCAGGCGGCGACCAAGACCATCGACATCCTGATGCGCTCGGTGATGGGCCTGACCGGCGCACAGGCACGCTCCAGCGGTAATCGTCCGCGCGGCGTGCTGTTTTTCGCCGGCCCGACGGGGGTGGGCAAGACCGAGCTGGCGAAGACACTCACGCAACTGATTTTCGGCAACGACAGCGCCTACATCCGCTTCGACATGAGCGAATTCGCCGAGGAACACGCCAGCGCTCGCCTGCTCGGCGCGCCGCCCGGCTACATCGGCTACGATGCCGGCGGCGAACTGACCAACGCGGTGCGCGAGAAACCGTTTTCCGTGATCCTGTTCGACGAGATCGAAAAAGCCCATCCGCGCATCCTCGACAAGTTCCTGCAAATCCTCGAAGACGGCCGTCTCACCGACGGGCGCGGCGACACCGCGTATTTTTCCGAGGCGATCATCATCTTCACCTCTAATCTCGGCATCTACGTCGAGGACGAACACGGGCGGCGCGTCCAGAACGTCGCGCCGGACGACCATTACGATGTGGTGGAAAGCCGGGTGCGTATTGCGATCCAGGACTATTTCAAGTTCCACCTGTCACGCCCGGAAATCCTCAACCGCATCGGCGACAACATCGTGGTGTTCAGCTTCATCACTCCGCCGGTCGCCGCGCTGATCTTCGCCGGGATGCTGAAGAACGTAATCAACCGAGTGCGCGAGGAACACAAGGTGGAACTGGTGATTCCCGAGGCGGTGCGCGCCAAGCTGCTAGCCCTGTGCACCCGCGACCTGTCCAACGGCGGACGCGGCATCGGCAACCAGATCGAATCGTCTTTCATCAACCCGCTGGGGCGCGCGCTGTTCCGGCTGGATCTGGAAGGAAGGGGGGAGGTGGCGGTGAAGGACGTGGTTGAGGATGAGAACCGGATTGTTAGCGTGGTGTTGGGGTGAACCGCCCTCTCCCCCGGCCAGCTACGCTCCCCTCGCTTCGCTCTCCCCATAAATGGGAGAGGGGAGAAAACTGCGTGAGATGTGGCATAACATCCCTCCCAAACGCTCCCCTCGCCCGCTTGCGGGAGAGGGGCCGGGGGAGAGGGTAAAGCGGCACCTCGGAGCATGGCAATGAACAATGAAAAAATATTAAGCAATGCCAAAACCCTGCGCACCCACCAGACCGATGCGGAACAGCGCTTGTGGTATCACCTGCGGGCGCATCGTTTCATGGACATGAAATTCAAGCGCCAAAAGCCCGTGGGCAACTATATCGTGGATTTCGTGTGTTTGGAGCAGAAGCTGATTGTTGAGATCGACGGCGGTCAACATGCCGAACAGATGACCTACGACCAGTGCCGCGATGCCTGGTTGCGGAACCAGGGCTACAGGGTGCTGCGTTTCTGGAATAACGAAGTCTTGCAGCAATTGGAGGGTGTGTTGGAAAAGATACGATTGGCGATTGCCCTCTCCCCCTACCCCTCTCCCACTCGTGGGAGAGGGGAGCAAAGCGGTGAGGTGACGGATGAGTAATTCCCATGCGCATAGCCCCTCGCCCGCCTGCGGGAGAGGGGTTGGGGAGAGGGCGGTCGCACATCGGCAAGGCTTGCCGATACTTACTCACCCTCTCCCCCGGCCCCTCTCCCATGAATGGGAGAGGGGAGAAAATCTGCTGGGCGGTTTTCCCACATGAAAACCCTCCAGGTCAACAAGGCTCATTACCCGGTCACCGTGCTCGGCCCCGGCAAGCGCATTGGCATCTGGCTGCAAGGCTGCACGATCCGCTGCCGTGGTTGCGTGTCGCAGGATACCTGGGAACCCGACCCTGGCCGCGCGATGAAAATCGCCGACCTGCTTGCTTGGTGCCGCCTGGCCGCCGAGAACGAATTCGACGGCGTGACCCTCAGCGGCGGCGAGCCGTTCGACCAGCCGCAGGGCTTGCGCGAATTGCTCAAGGGCTTGCACGCTTGGCGCAAGCAAAGCGGGATGGCTTTCGACATCCTGTGTTACAGCGGCTATCCGCTGGCCACCTTGCAGCAACGCCATGCCAAATTACTGACACTGCTCGACGCGGTGATTCCCGAGCCTTACGCCGATGGTTTGCCGCTCGGCAACGTCTGGCGCGGTTCGGCCAATCAGGCGTTGGTGCCGTTGTCCGAGGCGGGGCGCGCCCGCTACGCCCCCTATCTCGATGCCGCCGCCGCAGGCAAGCGTATCCAGATGACGGTGGAGAACAAACGCATCTGGCTGATCGGCATCCCCGAACGCGACGAGATGGCGCAGCTGGAAGCGCTGTGCCGCAGCCGTGGGCTGACGCTGGAGCAGGTCTCGTGGCGGCGCTGAAGATTTGATCATGGCCCAGGAATACGTCCGCATTTGTCCGGTGTGCGAAACGGAAAATCCCGCCGAGATGCTGGTGTGCGCTTGCGGGGCGTCGCTGGCGGCGGTGGATTACACGCTCAAGGCCGCGCCGGCGCCCGAAGCGGAGCCGCTTGCGCCGCCGCCCGTAACCTCCGCCGCTACGCTGACCTGTCCCTATCCCGATTGCGGCCAGCCCAATCCGCCCGGCGAGACGCGCTGCCTGTATTGCAACCGTCCGCTGCAAGCCGGGAACGCGCCACAGGAAGAACGCTACCCCCTGCCCAGCGCGCTACGCGCTGCTTACCGCCTGCTCGAAGTGTTGCCGACGCAAGGCAGCGAGGCCGACCTGATGCTGGTGGAAAGCCTGGCGGGCGGGGAACAGCGCATCGTCAAGCTGTACCGCAAGGGCATCCGCCCCGATGGAGAGCTGCTGGCGCGTATCGCCGGGGCGGCGCAACCGCACGTGGTGCGGCTCTACGAGTACGGCGAATCCGACGGCTACGCTTACGAGCTGATGGAGTATTGCGCGCACGGCAGCCTGCGCGGCCTGCTGGAGAGCGGGCCGCTGACCCGCGAGCGCATCCGCCAGATCGTCCTGGAAGTCGGTGCGGCCGTCGCGGAAATTCACGCGCGGCGTATCCTGCACCGCGACCTGAAGCCCGAGAACATCCTGGTGCGCAGCCTGGCGCCGTTCGACCTGGTGCTGTCGGATTTCGGTACCGCATCCTTGCGCGACGCCACGCTGCTCTTTACCGGCGCCGCGCACACCGCCAAATACGCCGCGCCCGAGGCGCTCACCGGGGTGCTCGACGAGAAATCCGACTGGTGGGCGCTGGGCATGATCGCGCTGGAGGCCGCCAGCGGACGCTATCCTTTCGCCGGGCTGTCGGAACAGGTGATCAACCACCGGCTCGCCACCGCCCCGGTCGACGTGCGCGGGGTGTTCGACGACGACCTGCGCAAGCTCTGTCGCGGGCTGCTGCTACGCGACCCGCAACGGCGCTGGGGGCGCGACGAAGTGGCGCGCTGGCTTAACCACGATGCCAGCCTGCCCGATCCGGGCGACGATAGCCGTCCCGCCGGGGCGGTCGTGCCCTACCGCATCGGGGAAGCGCAATGCAGCGATGGCGCCGAACTGGCGCTGGCGCTGGCGAAAAACTGGGACGACGCGCTCAAGGATTTGCGGCGCGGCGCGATCGCCGACTGGGTCGATGGGCAGTTGCACGACCACAACCTGCTGCGCCGGATCAAGGACATCATGGCAGAGCGCGGCGTCAGCGACGATCTGCGCCTGTTGCGCTTCGTCCTCGCCGCCGCGCCGGAGATGCCCGCGGTGTGGCGCCGCCAGCCGCTCAGCCGCGCCAGCCTGCTGGCGGCGGCGCGCTTGGCGCATGAAAAAAACCCGGCGGCGCTGGACTGGCTGGAGAGCGTTGCGGCAGAGCCGGTGCTGGCGACCTGCGTTGGCACCGGGAAAAGCGAGCTGCAAGCGGTGGATGAAGGCTGGCGCAAGCTCTGGCAACGCTTCACCGAATTCTGGGAAGCCGCCCACCTGGCCGAAGAAGGCTGGCGCACCACGCCCAAGTCGCACGACGGCGCAGCCAATGGCGCCTATCTGAATTTCGACGATGCGGTGTATGCCCGGCCCTTGCGCGTCACGCTGCCGGAGCGGCGCAACCAGAATCCCCGCCTGCTGCTGGCGCTGTTCGAGCCGGCGTATGTTGAAACCTTGCGCAGCCGGATACTGGCGCGAATGGGGGAAATCGCCGGTTACTGCTCGTGGTTCGAGTCCCTGGGCGACCCTGCAAGTCTCGATCCCGGCGCCGTGCTGGCGATGGAGCGGCTGCTCGCCTTCGCGCTGGAAGACGCGGCGGCGGAAAAGGAACGGCGCGGCGAATCCGAGCGCAGCCGCGAACTCAATATCCGCCTGATCCGTACCCGCCTGGAAAAAGCCCTGCGCGACATCGTCGATAGCGTCGTCAACCACGGTTTGCGGCGCGATAACCTGGGCGACCTGCGCCATGCCCTCGACCAGTTGGCAGAAGTCGCCGAGTGGGCGCTGGGCTTCGGCTACAGCGGGGAAAAATACCAGGAACTGCGCGAAATCATCGAACGCCTGCTGCGCTTCGCTTTCCACCTGGAACAATCCATCGACCGCCTGGCGCATGTCGAGGAGGTCAACGCGATATTTTTCCAGCCTTATCGGCTCGGCCTGGCCGCCGTCATCCTGGGCTATTCCTACACCGCATTTCCGAGCACCTGGCCTGCCTGGATTGCCGGGGCGGGCGCAGCGGGTTTCCTCGCGCTGCGCTGGCGCGCCGCCTACAATCAACGGGAACTCTGCGAAACGGCCTGGCAACGCTTCGAGAAGCAGGCTATGCCATTTATTACGCAAGCGGGCGGGAAGGGGTGAAACGGGGCTGACCGGCAAGCGCTACCACTTCAGCAGTTTTCTCCCCAGCCACCAGCCGATCAGGCCGATGCCCAGCATCGGCAGGTAATGCCACAGAAGGACGTGGACGATGGAGTCGTTCACTTCATGCAGTCGCAGCCACAATGCGCCGACGCTAAAGGCGGAAAGCAGCGCGATGCTGCCTGCCCAATGGTAATGGGTGCTGGCGAACTTGCGCATCGAGAAGAACGTCCAGGCTGCCGGCAACAGCGAGAACAGGGTGATGCTGATCGTGCATTCGAAGCTGTGCACCGGCAGCGGCGCGGGCGGCACATCGGCGCGCCAGGCGAAAAACAGGATCGCGGCGAATAGCGCGAACAGGCCGACCGGCGCGATGGCCGTCCTGCGCATCTGGTGCAGGTCGGGAAAGGCCAGCACCGCGGCGCTCAGCGAGGTGGCGACGAAGAGCAGGGCGAGGGCGGCCAGCTCGGCGAAGAACCATGTCTCCTGGAGTTTTTGCGCCAGATCCGGGCGCAGCCCGGAAAGCCACAGCGACACCACCAGATAAAGCGCCGCCGCCGCCGTCCAGCCCAGGCTCAACTGCAAGGGATGGGGCGCCGG
The DNA here is from genome assembly GCA_937873435.1 of uncultured Gallionellaceae bacterium. Lineage (GTDB taxonomy): Bacteria > Pseudomonadota > Gammaproteobacteria > Burkholderiales > Sulfuricellaceae > JAGXQV01. Next base: position 6,339 of record CALMWM010000230.1, on the reverse strand, counting down.
CTTCAACGGGGCGGCGTCCATGGCCAGGCTGTCGATCAGGTTGTCGATGCTTTCCATTATCGTTCCAGTACCTTTCGCAATATCTTGTAGGCGCGATGGGCCGCGACCTTGACCGCGGATTCCTTCATGCCGATCTTTTCAGCCACCTCTTTCGCGGTATAGCCTTCCTGATGCATCAGTTGCAGGATCGCGGCCTGTTTGGGCGGAAGTTTTTCGACTTCCACACTGATAGATTCGTAGCTCATCCCGGATTCGGTTACATTTTCCGGCAAATCGTTTTCCACCTCGGACAATTCGATGGCGTGGTGCAGCTGATCGGCGTAATGCGCGCGCAAATGATCCTGCAAACGGAATTTGGCGATCGCGTAGGCCCAGGGCTTGTAAGGCCGTTCGCCGTCGTAGGTGTGGCGCGCCTTGTGGATCGACAGCAGGATTTCCTGGAGCAGGTCGTCCACCTCGCTGGCGGAATTGAGGCGTTTGGCCAGGAACGGGCGGAGCAGGCGCGCGCTAGCCTGCAACAGCTGCGCATAGGCACGCTGATCCCCGCCCAGCGAGAGCTTCATCAACGCTTCAAGATTTTCCGTTCGATCAGTCAAACCCGTTCCCTGCAATCCCGATGTAACCTTTTTTCGAAGCTGCCCGAATAGGTCGGTACACGGGGCAACAATGGCCGGCGGCCAATGCGTCGTGGATTTATATTTAAAAACCGAACCCGTTGCAATAATGCCACTTTTTTGAAAAGGAACTTCAAATGAACAAAATTTCTTCCGTAGTACTCTCGCTCGGCTTGATGTGCACTGCCGGTCTCGCGTTCTCGGCGGAGCCGATGGAGAAGGCCGGCACGATGGATAACGGCGCCATGATGAAGAAGGAGACCATGAGCAAGGAAGGCGCCATGATGAAGAAGGAAACCATGACCAAGGATGGCGCCATGATGAAGGCGCCGCCGAAAACGATGGAAAAGACGCACGACAAGATGGAAAAAGGCGGCGGCATGGCCATGGAACCCAAGAAATAAACGGCGCATTCCGAACCGGGCGCTCCCGCTTCCGCGAGGGACGGGGGCGCAATCCCAGGCTTGCCGTTCAGGCAAGCGACACGAGGATCACTGTTGCGCCTGGCCCAGCGACTTCAGCATTTGCGACAGATCGTCCGTGGTTTTCGCTGCCGGCTGCGGCCCCTCGATTTTTTCCTGAGTCCAGTCCACCGCTTCACCCACCCCCCACGACACGAAATAGGCGATAGCAAACACCAGGATGCCGCGCGTCAAACCTTGGGGGAGTCCGCTCTGATCCAGGTAGCGGCGGATATACCAGGCGGCGATGACGAACGCGAAGGTGGAAATAATCAGGTTCCACATGGAGGGTAGCGTGAACATGGTAGGGTCTTCTCTTTGGATTGGCGTGTTAACGCATTATGGCTTTTCATGCGCCGGTTAGCGAGGCGGCATCATCATGCCGACCGTAAACCCAAGCGAATGTTCCAGCGCAATGCCCTTTGGTCGCTGCGAGGCTATTCCAGGGGCGCAGCCGCCCAGAGCGGCCGGCCAGTCGTTTCAAGATGGCTGAGGTAAACCCGCAGATCGAATTCCAGTTGATGGTAATTTGGTTCCATGTGCCGGCACAGTTGATAGAAGGCCTTGCCGTGCTCGCGCTCCTTGAGGTGCGCCAGTTCGTGAACGACGATCATGCGCAGGAATTCCGCAGGCATCTCCTTGAACACCGTCGCGACGCGGATCTCGCGCTTGGCCTTGAGCTTGGCGCCTTGTACCCGCGAGATCGCGGTGTGCGTACCCAGTGCTTGCTGAACGACATGCAGCTTGCCGTCGAACGCCACCTTGCTCAGTTGTCCGGCATTGCGCAGGTATGCGTTCTTGATCTCTTGCACGTAATCGTAAAGCGCGTTGTCGGTGCGCACCGGGTGCGCCAGCGGATACTTTTGCAGCATCACGCCGGCCAGCAAGTCTTGTTCGATCAGTTGCCGTACCTGGGCAAGCAATTCGGCAGGGTAGCCGGCCAGGTAATTAGGCGGAGGTTTCGGGCGCATGGCGGATCGGGGTGTGGCGGATGGCGGGATTGTACCGGTTGTTGCGTGGGCAATCTCCTTTTGGGATCGCCCACGAGGGGAAATCCAGCAATCGGGTTTTTTCCGTGTAACCTTTTTTCAATACTTTCCGAACTACTCGTTACACAGGCGAAAAACCGCGAGGCCGTCGGGATCGTCAAGTGAACCAGCCCCATCGCAGGCCGGGCAATACCCTTGGTATCGCTTGGCCGGGTGCAATGAAGGGTGATCCGTAAACGTCAACCAATGGAGGCAAAACATGGAAATTAGCAGAGGCGGCATAGCATCGCTCCACGCTTATAGCGCTACGTCCCAAGTGAAGCGCAATAATGACGCGCAGGCAACCTCAAAACCGCAGGAAACGCCGCAGACCAACCGCAATCAGGCAAACTCCGAAAACAATCCGATTGCCGGAAGCAAGATCGGAAGCGTCATCAATACCAGTGCCTAGTTATGTGTTTTCTACGCAGGAGTAAACGGGGTTAGGTCTTGCAAGGGCATGTTATTTTGCGGGATTTGACCTCGAAACGGTTAGGATCACGGTATAAGAACCGGCAAAATGCCTTAAAATTGCGCCTTCCGATAATGAACGCGAAGTACAAGCATGAGCGAAAACAGCCCCGAACTCGACCCCTACGCCCACATGTCCCTGCAAAACAGCTTGAACGAAAACGAGAAAGCCGAATTCGAGCAACGCTTGAGCGAAAAGAAGCAACAACTGGAAAACTTTTCAGGCGCCGATGAGATGGAGCGTGCCCGGCTGCAACTGGATACCGCCGAGATTCTGGTGTTGCTGGAGCGCAAGGAAGAGGCCTGGGACTTGGCGCGTTCTGCTTTTGACACCGCGTTGAAAAACGACGCCTGGCAAGACGCCGTCGAGGCGTGCAACGTGCTTTACCAGACCGAGCAAGCCGCCTCGATTCCCGCGCTGGGCATGGGCATCTGGCTTGCGGTGACTTTCCCGGTCATGCCCGAACTCACCTATGCGATGCTCGACCACCTGATCAGCGAAACCCCCGACGATTCGGATAGCGCAGCGCTCGCCGCCGTCACCGCGCGCTATGTGATCGACCTGCGCGCCGACGACGCCAAGCACCGGGAATGGAGCCTGCTGGCCAACAACCTCATCGCCCGCGTTGCCGCGCGCCATAGCAACGTAGAGGATCAACAGGCTTTCGATGCTTGGCTGGACAAGCAGGGCCTGCGCGACCCGCAGGTGTTTCTGCACCGGCTGAGTCTGGTGGTTAACGCCATCGTCGGCGATTCGTGGTGGTTCGAGCGTAACGAACTGCGCGATAAATTACCGGAATAGCGGTTCCTGCGCGCCGGGCGTTTCGGGCCCATGTAGGGCGCCCTTTGCGGGCTGACCCCGGAGTCAGCTCGTCAGTAGTAGTCGTCCTCGCGCTGGTGGCGAACCGCCAGGATGGTGACGGTCTCGTTATCCTCGATTTCGAACAAGGCAATGTAACCGGCTGCACCGAACGGAATGACCAGTTCGCGCAAAAACGGGTTGTCTGGCGCCGCCTTCCGGCAAGTGAAAGGGAATTCACGCAGCAGTTCGATGCCTTTGCTTATCGCGTCCAGCGCCCGGCGCGCGGCTTTCAGGTCGTGGTCGAGAAGGAATCCATGCAAGCGGCGCAAATCTTCCCTGGCCGCCCTAGTGTAGCGGACGCGAAAGCTCATGCACCGGCCTTGGCTTCCGCTTGAACCAGCATCTCCTCCAGTTCGCGCTGCACCTCCTCGGCGGGAAAATATTCCCCAGTGCGTAGCGCTTCATCGCGCGAGGCCAACCCACGCGCGACAAACTCCTGCTGAAAGCGCCGCCGCTCGATGTTGGCGCGCAGGGACTGTTCGACGAAGCCGGACAAGGTTTCGCCTTCCTGGAGGACGCTTTCGGCAGCGTGGCGCAGTTCGGGCGCAACACGCAGCGATGGGATAGTGGCGGTTTTCATGGTCGGACTCCGAATTTGCATTGCATTTGCAGTGCAAGTATAGCGGGTTTTACGAAACGGTGCGGGGCGAGGTATTTGGCATCCGGTGCAATGCCCTTCAGGGATTGCGCCTTACGCGGGTGGGGTTTTTTCTTGCTACTGGCTCATCCCAGCCGTCTGATCTTAACGCTGGCTGTATCGATGTGGTGTTCAAGAGCGGCGACGCACGGTTCGAACCGGCGGCTGAATCCTGTAGACGCAGTGACGCGGGTGAAGAATGCGCGCGCCAGTTCCTCCGCGCGCCGCCAGGTTTCGTTTGTTACACTGCTGCGTATGGTCGCCTCGGAGACGGTGTCCGACAGGCCCCCACCCCTGCGAGGCGCAAATGCCATGGGCGTCATGTCGTAGGCCGGCGCTATGTCATAGGGGCGACCATGCTCTGAGACGAATGACAGATTGCCGTTGTGCATATCAGAGTTACCGATCAGGGTGCCAAAGGCCCAAAGTAAATCCGCACCCTCCGCTGCTTCTGGACGGATTTGGCCGCCCATAGCAAGGCGGTGGGCAATGGCGGGCCAGCCACCTGTTCCCATTCCGACGAATTCGGCATCTAGTGCGGCCAAAGAGATTAGCGCGCGTCGGCCCAGGTTGCCGACGCGGTCAAAGCGTTCAACCTCGAGGAAGCGCTGATCGCCGAGGTCTAGTATCCGTGTACTGGCTGCCGGGATGTCTGCTTCGCGCAGTGTCTCCAGTGCGAAGTGTTCCGCCAGCAGCAGATCGCGCCAGCGTTCGGTTACGGGACCTGCCTCCAATTCGCTGAACTTCACGATGACGTGCCGTGGTCCCTCGGGAGTCATGGTAAAAGCGGTGAACTTTGGCTGCTCTCCCCCGGCTGGCGATCCGGGTATATCACCACGGGATGATTCCAGTGCCAACCGGGCATACTCCCCAGCCTTCTGTCTCTCTGTGATTGGCTCGGGGATGGAAGAGGTGAGAAAACGATCCCTCGCCGCATCGCCCAACAGCAGATTCCCGACTACATCATGGCCTTGCACAATCAGCGCCCGCAAGGCGTGGGTGTCTTTCCAGTCGGTGAGCCGCTCCGGAAGACCCAGTTCGGCACCATGGCGAGCAGCGTATGCACGGCCGAGATAACCCTGGGGGGGCATGTCGAACAGCCACCATGGCAAGCCGTCGCTGTGCAGGGTCACTCCGTCCACTTGGTGCATGACGAAACCTTCTGGACGTACTGGAACCAGCGTGCCCAGTTGCCGGATACGACCTTCTGCATCAATCCGATATATCGGGATGTCTGGTAATCCGCGCGTGGTATCGCGTAGCGCGTATTGAATTGATCGTGCTGCTCCTATCCGTACTACTTCGTCGCTAAGTTCGGTCAGCGCGCGCGAGATTGTCGGCTGACTTACACCAATATTTTCAGTTAATTGGCGCGCAGACAGTGGCCCATTGACTAGGCGATCGCGGATAGTATCAACGTTCGTGGACATACGTGTGAATTAGTTTATGAATAAATAAGTGAATAGATATTATAGATTGGTTTGGTGTTCTAACGAAAAAATATCGCTGATTGCGGTTGGCTTTGACCTAATCCAGGCGTAACAGCTAACGGCGGCTTGGTGTCGGAATCCGCCGCTGCCCAACTAAGGGACATTCGCTTTAGCGCATTGGTGTTTGGTCGGTTAAAATTTGGTGATGTAACCTTTTCCCACCCCACCCCGAATCCCCCACCAAGGACGGCGTGTCAGCGCTTTTGAAACAGTTAATTTCGGCGAGGTGGAAGATCATGGACAGACGGATGTTTATCAAGCTGGCAGGCGGTGGGGCGGGTGTTCTGGCTTTGCCGCAGTTTTTCATGCCGGTTGCGGCGCTGGCGGCGGAGCGTATCGAGAAACTCAGCCGTAGCGATGCGGAATGGAAGAAGTTGCTGACCCCGGAGCAATACGCGGTGTTGCGCCATGAAGGCACCGAGGCGCCGTTCACCAGCCCGCTCAATCACGAAAAGCGCAGCGGTATGTTCGCCTGCGTGGCCTGCGGGCTGGCGCTGTTCCCGTCGAAATTCAAGTTCGACAGCGGCACCGGCTGGCCAAGTTTTTACGATGCGTTGCCCGGCCATGTCGAGACCCGCACCGATTTCAAGCTGGTGCTGCCGCGCACCGAATACCATTGCGCGCGTTGCGGCGGGCACCACGGCCATGTGTTCAACGACGGGCCGGCGCCCACCGGGCTGAGGTATTGCAACAACGGCGTGGCCTTGAAATTCATCGCGGACCACTAGTGTCCGGTTAAAAATCAAACAAAATCATCTGGTTGCCCTGTTGCGGCG
>CALMWM010000229.1 GCA_937873435.1 uncultured Gallionellaceae bacterium | reverse complement strand
CAATGCCTCACGGCTGCTGCAAGAGGCTGACGGCTACAAGCAGCGCGTGATTGCCAATGCCGAAGGCGACGCCAGCCGGTTCAAGCTCGTGGTGACGGAATATAGCAAGGCTCCCAAGGTGACGCGAGATCGCATGTATCTGGATGCCATGCAGCAGATGCTGAGCAATTCGAGCAAGGTTCTGGTCGATCAGAAAGGCGGTAACAGTTTGCTGTATTTGCCGCTCGACAAACTGATTCAGGCTAGTGCGGGTAGCGGTGGGCCGACCCCGGAAATTGGTGCCCCTATCAAGCCGCCGGCAGCGCCGGAGGCGTTGTTGCCGCAGGCTGCCGAGAGCAATACCACGGCCCGTACGCGCGAAGCCTTCCGTAGCAGAGATCGTGAGGTGCGCCCATGAAACACCTGAACACCATATTGAGCGGACTGATTGCAGTATTTATTCTGGTTAGTCTGACGGCTTTCACCGTGGATCAGCGTCAAAACGCGATTATTTTCCAGCTCGGTGAAATCGTTGACGTCAAGACTCAGCCCGGATTGTATTTTAAAATTCCTTTTCTCCAGAATATTCGCTATTTCGATAGCCGTGTGCTGACTATGGATACTCTGGAGCCGGAACGCTTCATTACATCTGAAAAGAAAAACGTGCTGGTGGATTCGTTCGTCAAGTGGCGCATTATCGACGTCAAGAAATATTACGTCAGCGTCGGCGGAGACGAAATACGCGCCAAAACGCGCCTGTTTCAGACTGTAAACGATAGTTTACGCGCCGAGTTCGGCAAACGCACGGTGCATGACGTGGTATCGGGTCAGCGTGATCAGATCATGGAAATCCTGCGCCAAAAGGCCGATCAGGATGCACGCAAAATCGGTGTCCAGGTTTTGGATGTACGTCTTAAGCGTGTCGATTTGCCGCAGGAAGTCAGCGAATCCGTGTATCAGAGAATGGAAGCCGAACGCAAGCGGGTTGCCAACGAACTGCGTTCCACTGGCGCCGGCGAGGCAGAGAAAATTCGTGCCGATGCAGATCGTCAGCGTGAAGTGATTCTCGCCGAGGCTTACCGCGATGCACAGCGTACCAAGGGCGAAGGGGATGCCAAGGCAACGGCAATTTATTCCGATGCTTATTCGAGGAATCCCGAGTTCTACGCTTTCTACCGCAGCATGGAAGCTTATCGCCAGACGTTCAAAAACAAGAGCGACGTGATGGTGCTTGATCCGAGTTCGGAGTTCTTCAAATACTTGAAATCACCAGGCAAGTAATCAAGTATTGCTGTGGAATCGAATCTGTTGGCTGCGGTGGCGTTGATGCTGGTGATCGAAGGGATTTTACCTTTTTTGGCTCCTTCGGTATGGCGCGAAACCTTTCGCAAAATGACTGAAATGTCCGACGGGCAATTACGCTTCGTCGGGCTATCTTCCATGTTGGGCGGTATTTTGCTGCTCTATCTGGCCGTTTGATCCGGTAATTGAAATAGAATGACGCATAACTGGTTACTTCCCGAAAACGTCGAAGATATCCTGCCAGCACAAGCTTGGCATATTGAAACGTTACGCCGACGCTTGCTGGACATGTTTAATGTCCATGGCTACCGGATGATCGTGCCGCCGTTGCTGGAATATCTGCCGTCTCTGCTGACCGGCACCGGCCACGACATGGACACCAAAACCTTCAAACTTGTCGACCAATTGAGCGGCAAGACCATGGGTTTGCGAGCCGACATTACACCACAAGCAGCGCGTATCGACGCGCATTTGCTGAACCGTCAGGGCATTGCGCGCTTATGCTACGCTGCCAGCGTGGTGCATACATTGCCAGACGGCTTGATGAAAACCCGTGAACCGCTCCAGATCGGTGCTGAATTGTTCGGCCACGCAGGGATCGAAGCCGATGCGGAAATCCAGCAATTGATGCTGGATGCCTTACGGATTGCCGGAGTAAGCAAAGTTCACCTGGATCTCGGGCATGTCGGAATTTTTCGCTGCCTGATGAAGCACGGCCAGGTGCCGGTTGAACTGGAAGCCGATCTGTTTGGCGCCCTGCAAGGCAAAGATAGTGCCGCCTTGGCCGAACTCGCGCAAAAGCTAGTCCCGGAAGTGCGGGAAGCATTGTGCCTGCTACCCAAATTGTATGGCAATCCTGCAATTCTCGACGATGCGCGGCGCCAGCTTCCAGCTATCCCCGAGATAAGCCAGGCATTGGATGATTTGGCAAGGATTGCCGGTCAATTACAAGGCAAAGTGGCACATCTATGTATCGATCTCGCCGAGCTACGCGGTTACCACTACCATAGCGGGGTGGTATTCGCCGCCTACGCCGAGGGCTGGGCCAATGCCATTGCCCAAGGCGGGCGCTACGATGAGGTGGGGCGCGCTTTCGGACGTTCGCGCCCAGCAACAGGATTCAGCATGGATTTGCGTAGCTTATGCGAAGGACTAACCGCGCCCTCCTTGCCGAAAGGGATATTAGCGCCATATATCCAGGATGCAGCTTTACAGGATACAATCGCTGCTTTGCGCGCGCAGGGTGAAATGGTCATCATTGATCTGCCCGGACATGAAACGCAACGCGGCGAATATGAATGCGACCGAATGCTGATAGCGCAGGCAGGTCAGTGGAAAACAGTAAACATTTAGTACGTTAAGGAATATCGAGCATGACAAAAAATGTGGTGGTAATCGGCACCCAATGGGGGGATGAAGGTAAAGGCAAGATCGTCGACTGGCTGACTGATCACGCCCAATGCGTAGTGCGTTTCCAGGGCGGGCATAATGCTGGCCATACGCTGGTTGTGAACGGAAAGAAGACCGTGCTGCATTTGATTCCGTCCGGCATCCTGCGCCAGAATGTGGATTGCTTCATCGGCAACGGCGTGGTGGTGTCGCCCCATGCATTACTGGAAGAAGCCGATATGCTCGAGGCCGCCGGAGTGGCCGTGAAAAGCCGTTTGAAAATATCCGAAGCTTGCCCGGTAATCATGCCGCATCACGTCGCGCTTGATCAAGCCCGCGAAGCGGCCAAGGGCGCCGGTAAAATCGGTACCACCGGACGCGGCATCGGTCCGGCCTACGAGGACAAGGTGTCGCGCCGAGGCATTCGCATGCAGGATTTGTTTGACCGCGAGCGTTTCGCCGCCAAATTGGCTGAAGTTCTGGATTACCATAATTTCGTGCTGAAAAATTATTTTCATGCCGAAATGGTGGATTTCCAGAAAACGCTGGACGAAACCCTGTTACTGGCTGAAAAGATCAAACCTATGGTTGCCGATGTGCCGCGCCTTTTATTTGAGGCAAACAAGGCCGGCAAGCATATCCTGTTCGAAGGCGCGCAGGGCGCTTTGCTGGATATTGACCACGGCACTTATCCGTTCGTTACATCCAGCAACTGCATTGCCTCCAATGCCGCTACCGGCAGTGGGGTAGGGCCGCAGATGCTGAATTACGTGTTGGGCATCACCAAAGCCTACACTACCCGTGTCGGTTCCGGTCCGTTTCCCACCGAATTGTTCGACGAAAACGGCAGTTATCTGGCTGAGCGCGGTAACGAATTTGGTTCCACGACTGGTCGCGCACGCCGTTGCGGCTGGTTCGACGCCGCCGCGCTGAAACGCTCAATCCAGATCAATGGCGTCACCGGCTTATGCGTCACAAAACTCGACGTGCTGGACGGTCTGGACACGGTACGCTTGGCCACCGGTTATAAGCTGAATGGCGGAGTTACAGACATCCTGCCAGTCGGTGCCGAGGCACTGGCTAAATGCGAGCCGATATATGAAGAAATGCCTGGCTGGAAAGACAGCACCGTAGGTGTTCAGAACTTCGATCAATTGCCGCAGGCTGCGCGCAATTATCTGAAACGCATGGAAGAAGTGTGTGGGGTTCCAATCGACATTGTCTCTACCGGACCGGATCGGGAAGAAACCATCGTATTACGACACCCGTTCGAATAAACGAAAAAGGCTGATCACATGATCAGCCTTTTTCGTTTTTCTGCTACTGAGTTGCTGGTACTTCAGCGCCCCATTGGCTAGATCATAATTTCTTCACCTTCACATGCCAAGCGGCATTCCGGATCGTCCTCCTGTCTTGGGTGACACGCCATCACTTTATCAAATTCCCGTTGCAGCATCTCATCGCTACGCGTAGGTTCATGGTGGGTGCAATAGACGATTTTCGCCCCCGCTTTTTTCCCCATGGTGATGCTGGAGTCGAAGGTGCCGTGCCCCCAACCCCTTTTAGATGAATATTCTTCCAGCGTGTAGGACGAGTCGACAATCAGCACATCCACGCCGCGCATGGCTTCGATAATGGTCTTTTCCTTGTCTTCGATCAGTGTTTGATATTCTTCATAGCTTTCATCGTCGGGTGCGTAGATGTTGTAATGGGGTTCGTGATCGCCAGTAAAAAACACCGATTTCCCGTTGCAATCTACTCGATAGCCGAAGTTGATAACAGGATGGTTGAGTAGAGTCGGGGTGATTGTGGCTGAGCCGATCTGCACGCTTTGTTCCGGCATGAGAGTTTCGTATTCGATCCTGGCTTTCATTTCAGCTTCGCGTACAGGGAAATAGCTGTACTGCAATTGCACCTCCATGATCTGTTCGATGCCACGTCCTGAAATGGGGTCGAAAGCGCCGTGTAGGCGGAGGGTGTTACCCGGTATGAAAATCGGGATAAAGAACGGCAACCCCTGAATATGATCCCAATGGGTGTGGGTGATAAAGATATTGGCAGTAACCGGCATTTCTCTGAGCAGAGTTTGCGACAGGGCGAAAATACCGGTGCCGGCGTCAAGGATGATCAATTCTCCATCGTCGGTGCGAATTTCAATGCAGGTAGTATTCCCGCCATATTTGATGGTGTTGGCACCGGGAACGGGAATGGAGCCTCGCACCCCCCAGAATTTGATTTTCATGGGTTACTCTCCACTTGGGAAAATATTTTGGCCTCGTCGGCGATTTTCGACAAATCGCCAAGGTACGCGATTATTTCATCAATATCTCCGCCAAAATAGTTGCGGACTGTCTGGGGGAGTGGCTCAATGATGGGGTTGCCGCTATCGCCGAAGGCCATTTTCTTGCTGATCTGGTTGGCTGCATACACGCTAGCCCATATCCCGCCTTCCCCACTATCCAGCGAGTGATGGTTGCGGATGCAATCTACCAGCGTTTGGGGAAATTGCCATTTTTCAGCCAACATCGAGCCTACGAC